>CALWWO010000128.1 GCA_944385265.1 uncultured Oscillospiraceae bacterium | reverse complement strand
CCTATGCCGCCTGTTGCGATAACTATTGCGGAAGTACTTATTATATGGTATTTTCCATCCGGAGTTTGGGCTATGATCCCTGTGACCTTACCTGTTTTATCAGTGATGATATCGGAGAAAAACGTATTCTCGTGGAAGGTGATATTGATACGCTGGGATACGATATACGCGAGTGTTTTCGTGGCTTCACGCCCTGTAGCGTCGCCCCCGGCGTGAACTATTCTGTTCATACGGTGCCCGCCCTCGCGTGTGAAGTCAAGCTCGCCCGATTCATCTATATCAAACGGGACATGCAGATCTATAAGATCTTTGACAGCGCCGGGTCCTTCCTCAACAAGGACTTTTACCGCTTCTTCGTCGCAAAGACCGGCGCCGGCGATAAGTGTGTCGGCAAGGTGCAGCTCTGGCTTGTCCTGCGGTGTAAGGACGACTGCGATGCCGCCCTGTGCAAGCCATGAGTTAGAGATCTCTATTGTCTCTTTTGCCAGGACGCAGCAGGAATATTTCCCGTCAATGTTAAGTGCGGTATACAAGCCGGCAAGCCCCGCTCCAATGATCACTACGTCGTAATGGCAGACGTCCGAGATCTTTACGGTTCCATCAATCGCGTAACGCATAAAAATTACCTCGATTCAATTTACTGGTAACTAATATATTATCAAGAAATCAACAAAATATCAATTACTTTAGCTTGCAAAATTAAAAATAATTCCTACAACCGCCGATATGGCTATTGACGCGACAAGATGGAGCTTAAACTTTTTGATAAGGAAGAAAAGAACTACTGCCAAGATGATCGGTTTAAACATGAATATTTCAGTAATCCCGCCGCCGGAGGTAAGCGCCTCGAGGGATACGAGCGATATTTTTGCTACCTCGATGCCGGCGGCAGCTATAAGAGCAACAGAAGCAGGTCTTAGACCAAAGAAAACGGAATTGACGATTTTATTTTCTTGAAAATTGGTAAGCAGTTTCGCTATAAGTATCATAAGTATAAGCGAAGGAACTATGAGACCCAGAGTAGAGACAAGAGCGCCCAACGTTCCGGCTATTTTATAACCTGTAAAAGTCGCCATGTTTATACCGATAGGACCTGGTGTAGACTCTGATATGGCAATCATATCGGCAAGCTCGCTTATTGTGTACCAGCCTGTTTTTTCGGCAAGCTCGGAAAGAAATGGAATGGCAGCCAGACCGCCGCCGACGGCGAACAGTCCGATTTTTGCAAATTCATAAAACAGCCTCAAATAAATCATTTTGCAGTTGCCCTCCTTATTGCATTTATTATAACTCCGCATACGCCTGCACTTATAACAAGCAGTATCGAAGAGGCGCTTGTAAACAGCGCTAAAACTAGGACTACGGCAAATATAGCGAAAGCCCATAATTCGGGTACGGCTTTTTTCCACATCGAGATAACGGCGTTTACAATCAGTACGCATACGGCGACCCTTATTCCGGCGAAAGCGTCTTTTACAACTTGGTAGTCCATAAAATTCTGCAAAAATGCGGCGATAAGTGTGATTATTATAAACGGGGCTGTTATGATCCCAAGCGCGGCAGAAATTGCTCCGGCTATGCCTTTCTGCTTATAGGCGATCAATACCGCCGCGTTCAACGATATTATGCCCGGGGCGCACTGGGAGATAGAAAAATAATCTAGGAGCTCTTCTTTTGACACCCATTGCTTCTTGTCGACCAGCTGTTCTTCAAGAATTGGAAGAATAGCATAAGCTCCACCGAACGCCACGCTGCCAATTTTAGCAAACGTGATATATATTTCCAACAGCTTTTTCATACACATTACCCCTTACATATAAAAATAGAGTATACCGGCTGATAGCGGCAAAATAATTAATCGACTTTATATGCCGAGAACTTTCTCAAAGTGGTTAATTAATAGATTAAATTAAGTATTCACCATATCGGCAGCTTGTCAACACTTATATAAGCGGCAGATAACTGTTCCGGTATAGTTTACCATTTTTTTGCCGAAATGCAAGAATTTATCTGTTCTGTGACGCAGTAGACGGATTCCCCAAAGTGAAGGCGTCTCCTAGTAAAATGATCGATCGTTTTTGCACATACACATTTGGAGATGTATATGCATATTATTAATAGAGTCTGCCGTTTTTGATTCGTATACTAGTATTGTAGACATGCCGCTAAAAACGGTAAGCAGCGGTGGGAAATTTGTTTTTCACAAAAGCGCCGGTTTTCTATACCAGCGGCATAATAATAGATCATAAATTCTATCAGTTTATTTTACAGACGGGGGATTATCATGACAATCAAACAAAAACAGTGGCAATTATATTATCTCGGCTATACGACAAAGGCGAATATAGACGGGATGACCGGACCTAAAACGGAAGCGGCGACAAGGGCGTTCCAGCAGGATAACGGGCTTGCCGTAGACGGCATTTTCGGTCCGGACACGGAGGCTAAAAGTATTGAGGTCGTAAAAGCGATCCAGACTGCCCTTAACGCTCAGACCGGCGCAGGGCTTGATGTAGACGGGCTTGCCGGTGAAAAGACGGTTGCGGCTACGGTACGCTATCAGCAGAAAGCAGGGCTTGCCGCAGACGGTCAGGCAGGCGAGAAAACAAGGACTGTACTTTGAGGGGCAAATTCTACACCGTCGATAACAAACGAAACGCCGTGCGATTTTGATAAGATAAAGCATTTTACGCGCGCTGAATTTGCGTGTAAGTGCGGCAAATACTGCGACGGATATCCGACGGAGATGAAGCAAATCGTCGTCGACGCAGCCGATAGGATACGAGAGCATTTCGGGAAGCCTGTTATCGTATCAAGCGGCGTAAGGTGCGCGCAGCATAACGCAGACGTGGGCGGCGTATCGAACAGCCGGCATTTGTACGGCAAGGCTATGGATATATGCGTACAGGGCGTGCCGTCCTCAACGCTTCTTGCGTATATCAAGCAGCAGCCTGAGATTGCGTATACGTATGCGATTGACGGTAATTACTGCCACATGGATATAAAGTGAAGAATATCATAAAACCGGCTTTGCGCTTATCTTGTGCCGACAGCGCGTAGAATACAAGCATGGGTTTTATAAAAGCTAAAAGGCGGCAACTCTTCTGAGCTGCCGCCTTTGATATGCTTATTTGTAAAGCGAGGATTGACATAGGCAAGAGATGAGAAAAATGGATGGATCAACTATTTTACTGAAGTCCATTCTGCATCATAATATTTATGGCATTTTGCGCCTGCGCAACATCCTTTAAATTTTCAAGGGCAAAATATGTTCGGTAGCTGCGCCCTCTGCGCGCATACATCGTTTCGTAGAATGAAATCGTTCCATTGCCATTTTTATGGATTATTATATCCATCGGCGGGAGCGCTTTTCCGTCGTATATCTTGATTCTTTTTCCGCGCTTTATGAGGATCTTTTTGTTCGTGATAACATAAAAAGTCTTGTTGCGGAGATATGCTGCCGTGATATATCGCCCGAATAGCATATAGAGACCGATCGCAATAAAAGGAACTCCCCAGAGCGCAAAAAATACAGGCGCTCCGCCTTGTATTGCCGTCAGCTCCCAAAAGCAGGCGAAAGAGAGCCATATAAGGCTAAAGGGTATCATTATAATATCTCTTCCGGTAAAGATATTGCCTTTTTCGGGGCGACCTTTCCACAGTATATATTCATCTCCAAGCATATATTGGTTGCAGAATGAGTAATTATCTGTAAATTCCATAATGCACCTCCGTTATGAGGGAGCTCCCAGCACCTTGGAGCGGGAGCTTTCTCAGCGTGACTTGCCTATATCCACGCGCCTGGCGCTATGCGGTAAAAAGCGGAGATGACCGCGAAATCTACCGGCGCGTTATGGCGATAATTGTATCTCATTTTACCTGATAGGGCAAGCAAAAAACAGGATAAAGCGGGCTGAATGTTTAAGAAGTAGTTATCGCACAAATCGTTTTAAACAGATTCGCTTTCGAAAACGACTGTGTATTTATCGTCCAGCTCTTTGTCAAATCGCGACTCCATCAATTCTTGAAATCCCTCATTATACTCATATCCAATAAAGTTCCTGTTAACTGATAACGCGGCTATAAGTGATGTTCCGCTCCCCAAAAAAGGATCTGCAACAAGATCGTTTTCTGCCGAAGTCATAAGAACGATCCTCTTTACAAGCTCGTTAGGGTATATAGCGGGATGGATATATTTTTTACCCACGCTTCCCGCTTTGCGGTTAATGTTCCAAAAAGCGCCGCCGCAAATATCCTTGTTTTTATAATCGGAAAAAGATTTTTGCATCTCTTCATCTACGAAAAAATGTTCTTGTTTGGAAAAAACCAGAACATATTCGTGGCGGTCCACGATATTTTTATCGCCGGTAGGTATGCCAGAGGATTTATGCCAGATAAAAATCCCCCTGTAATAAAATCCGATCTCTTTACACATCTTGATAAAGTCGTTCGGTATAAGTATGACCTTCCTGTCGTGAACACGGATATTGATATTTATCCATAGACTTCCCGTGCTTTTCAGCTTTTTATAACATTCTTCCCAGACGGTTTTCATTCGCCTTAAATAATTTTCATATGGCTCTTGACCGATTTGCCCCTCTTTAAAATAATCTTTCAGATTCCAATAAGGAGGCGATGTAACCACGACGGTAACGGAGCCGTTTTCTATTTTATCCATTTCCTCTGACGAGCCAAAAACAACTGTTCCTGATACAGGAGCGTTGTTTGCCGGTTTATGTAACACAGCGGCTTTGGGAATTTGGCGAAGCAGGGGAGACGCTCTGAAAATTTCGTAGTTATCGCCGCAGTTACTCATGGCGGTAAGTCTATTTATGACATCTTCTTCAGATAGCAAAATATGGTCTGTGATTGTTGCCTTACCATCGTCTAAAGTAGGTATCCATACATTGCCGGGGTCCTTCCCTTTGGGATTATAATTTTTAGCTCTTTTGCCCCATTCAACATCTTTCCAAATGTGTTTTTCACGTATTGCGTCTTTGTTGAAGATCATCTTATTCGGATCTTTGCATAACCAGACCACGTACTTGACGTTGTCCTCAAAAGAAACTGATTGCACATTTTTTGTGGGGTAGACTATCGTATTGATATATGCGTATCCGATTTTAACGGCAGCCGCTATCACTTCAAAAAAATCATGTATAACGTTTCCGTCAGAATCATACTCGGTCGATAAAATAGCAAAGAAACAGCCTGATTCATCAAGAGCGTCAAACTTTTTTTGCAGCAGCTCTATCGTTTTATCAAAAGCTTGACTTGTAATGATCGTTTGTATCATCGTCATATTCCTTCTATTCTTTTGCGGGCAATATCGCAATAATCATCCACCGCCTCGATAAGTATCCAGTCACGATTTAATTTTTTTGCGATTTTGCCGGTCGTCCCGCTTCCGGCAAAAGGGTCAAGAATAATGTCACCCGGATTGCTCCAGGAGAGGATGTGATCTTCTACTAATTTTTCCGGGAAAATAGCCGGATGCTCATAGGCGATTTTATCTTTTGTAGAGAAGCCTTTGCCGTTTGCATATTTCCAGACATTTGTTCTAACACCGTAATCATGAACAATTTTTTGCCCTTTGTCCGTTAAAGAGCCGTCCTTTTCCCTCCGCGTGACATTGCCGTAGGTAGAATAACCTGCCCATTTATTTTTTTTATCTTTTAGCAGATTGACTGTTTTCGGCTTGCCTTTACTTAAAATAAACATGTACTCAAAAGCATTAAAATAGCGATTGGGGTGCGGAGGACCTGAGCCGGTTTTTTCATATATCATAACGTCGTACATTTTAAATCCGATTTCCTGAAAGTACAAAGCCTGTTTAAAGCTGGTCAGGGTTTTGTTGCCGTTTTTTGTTTTATCTCCAACGACCCAAACCATGACGCCGCCTTTTTTCATTACGCGGTAAAGCTCCGCGGCGATTGCCTTAAAAACATCAAAATTCCAACATACCTTACCTTCATAATCTCTCAGATCGTCATACGGTGGGCTGGTGATTACCATATCAATGCTGTCATCAGGAATATTTTTTAGATATTCTTCAGACGCTGCATTAATGACGGTGTTTTTAATAGTGTCCAAAGCAATCATTATATCCTCCGCTATTTGCTACAAGATCATATTCGTTTTCTGTTATGGCTCTGTCAGCAAATAAGTACTCTAGGTGATATGATCGAAGCAGGTTTTCTTTTTTTCAGCATGAGAAGCCGGTCTGTAAAAGTCAATTTCAGATAGTTGTTATCATCAAGACTTTGATAGCATTCCTCTTTGCCATCAAGATTAAGAAAATGCATCTTCCTATGGCAATTCGGACAAAGCGCGAATAAATTCAGATAATGATCAGGACCATAGGCAATGCTGAATGGTATCAAATGGTGAAACTCGATATACGGCTGACCGGAGTCCGTAATAAATGTTTCATTATTGCAGCACTCACATTTAAGAGTCCCGTGTTCCAGAAAGCGATGTATGTAATAAGCTTTCAAAAGACCGACGAGCGCCGTATTCCTTGTCCTGTTTTCCGCATATTCAACGGTTGCCTGAGCAGCAATGCTTTTGATCCTTATTAACAGATCGTTGGCGTCGACCGTGCGGTAGTGAGCGACTATCTCCTGCCTGTTTTCCTCAGCCTGCTCGAAATAAGCATAATCCTCATCGCTGATCGCAGTGAGAAATTTGGATATGTCACGGACAACGGCTGAGTTTGTTCCAAGCCCGACGCATTTGAAAACTGAAGAAAAATTGGAACAGCAGTACCGGGTCAAAAGATTTAGGTCTGCTGCTGTCAGATTTTCATTGACCTGCAAATCGCATTTTGAGGCTGCTATACAAATTATTGTACCGATCAAGATGAATTTATCAAGACGTATGTTGTACAAATCCCAGTCAATCTTTACTTTTGAGTCGATGCTTACAGATCTGCCTGAGCATGCTTCGACATATCTGTGTCTCAGATCTTTTTCGCAGCGCTCAAAAAGAGAGATATATTTATGAAGTTTATAGCTGTTCAGCTTGGAATAAATTTCGTAAACAGCCGCGAGACGCTCTTTGCGGTCACATGAAACGCCCGCTTTGCCCCAACTGAAAATATTAAATGGATTTGTGCCGTTGTCGAAGGGAAGATCATTTCTAAGACCAAGCAGGTATTTCAGTAATTCTTTTCTGCTGTCTTCATTTTTGATATCTCTTTGCCTTTCAAAAGCGGCTACAAAGGGTTTAATATCCTCAATTTTGCTTTTGATCTCAGGCTCTATTTTTCCCCAATCGTCTTCTTTGATTGTGTGTTTGCGCCTGGAAACGATATATTTATACTCATTGAGAGACATGGAGCCGTTTCGCAAAAGATAGCCCAAAATATCTACATAGGGCGTATAGCTGATTGCAAAACGCTCGGCGGGGTTTGCCGAAAAAGAGAGGTCATTGATATCAGCCGTAGCGGGCTGCGATATCATTTTGATCTTTTGGTGTTCCCAAATAGCTAAAAATTCATTTGAATTGGCAATCAACGCAGCCTCTCCCACCGGAGTTAAGCTGCTGAATTCGATATCATTTGCGCCGGAAGATTTGGAGTGGAAATATCCATAATAATACATTATCTGCCGTTCGTTCCTGATAAACGCGATCACATCGTTTTCCACAGCCTTGTAACGGGGAGCTTCCATGGGGTATTTGTTGACCGCCTCGTTTGCCTGTTCTATCGTAACTTCTCCGTCGGAAGCCATCTTGATAATGCTGTCAATAGCTTTTTGCGAGAGCAAATGCTTGACGGAGCGGTCTCGTATCTTATGGTATTTGTTAGATTCCGCAACAGCGGTTGCAACGGCGGCATTTTTCAGAACATTGTTTATAGATGCAAACGAATACACGTAATCGTCTGCCTGAATAGCTTCTTTCATCCATTTTTTGACGCCTTTTTGACCGCCTGAGTCCATAAGCAGGGCAAAATAATTTTTCTTTGCGCGATTCAGATACTTTTTCCGCTCATCTTCAGTGTCAAAGTCATTATATGAAGCAAAAGACGCAAACGTTTTGAAATTTGGAGATTTGAAATTTATCGCGTCGTTTTCGGGGTAAAAGAAATTTCCGGCAGTTTCTTTTACGCTACTATCCAAAGATTCAATATATCGATCAAAGTGCCGTATTACTTTATCTATATATTCCCGTGTCCTAATGTCGTTTGAAAGGAAGACATAATAATACAGCACAAGGAACTTCTTAGTGTACCATAATGTCCCGCTGGACTGAATTTTGGTCAACTCCATCGATTTAGTCAATGCATAATTTCCCGGCAGCAAAGAGTTTTTAAAATCTTGGTATGTCGCCATTATCTTTCCTCCTGTTCCCGGATGCATCATTTCCGATGGACACAAAAATACATAATAATTTTATCATGCAGCGGCGAATAAATCAACGATTGCCTGCGGTTTGTGATGAAAAAACGCGAAAGCCGCAAAGATCGCTTTATCAAAAGGCACTGTGTAAATATCTTAAATATTCTTTAACTAGGTACGGATATATAGGAGGAAGGATTGCCTTTCCGGACTAGTTGAAGTATAATTTAAAAATGTATGTAATGGGAATATTGCTCGCCTGCGCGCTCCGATATATAAACTCTTAAACTATGATTTTAGAGATGTTGTGAGAGTATCAGAATTGGCGATAGTAAGGAGATTAAGCACTGTCATGAACGAGACGATTTTAGTGGTTGACGATGAAAAAGAGATTGCTGATCTGATCGAGGTTTATCTTAAAAATGACGGTTATAATGTATACAAGTTTTATAACGGCGTGGATGCATTAAAGTGCATTGAGTCCCAAAAAATAGATTTAGCGGTTTTGGATGTTATGCTTCCGGATATAGACGGTTTTCGCATCTGTCAGAAAATTAGAGAACAATATTTTTATCCTATTATAATGCTGACTGCAAAAGTCGAAGACACCGATAAAATAATGGGACTTACAATTGGAGCGGATTTTTGAACAGTTCTATCGAATCGATACTGCCCGAAGCTCAAGAAGCGGCGGAGCGGGATTGGGACTTGCTATAGCAAAAACGATAGTAGAGCTACATAATGGAACGATAACGGCACGAAGTGAAAATGAGACTATTGAATTTGAAGTGATAATTCCTGCCTTGTAGGAAAATCGTAAGAAAATCTATAGAAAAACAGCAGAATGTCTTGCGAGGGAACAAATAAAAGGCATTCTTGTTATCGGTATAATTATAGTACCAGAACAAGAGTGCTTTTGTTCTAGGCTTAATATGTCGAAAAAGCGGTTTTTATGTCGAGGAAGAACGCGAAAGCTTGCTTTTTCCAGTTTTCGCAAATGGCAAAAATTGCGTACAAAATTAACAAAGAATAATATGAAGCTTAAAGAAAGAGGCGTGTAAAATGCAAAAGAAAAAGATAGCGGTAATTTTTGGCGGTAATTCAACAGAGTACGAGATATCGTTACAATCGGCGTTTTCTGTTTTTGAAAATATCAATGCGGAAAAATACGATGTAGTTCCGATCGGAATCACAAGAAGCGGTGATTGGTATCACTACACGGGAGAAAAAGAAAAGATCTTAAACAACACATGGTTTGAAGATGATAATAACCTGTATCCGGTCATCTTTTCGCAAAACCGTTCCGTAAAAGGTTTTTTAGAGTTTTTTGTGGATACATACCGCATTGTTAAAATCGATCTGGCATTTCCGGTGCTGCACGGTAAAAATGGTGAAGACGGTACTGTGCAGGGATTATTTGAATTGGCGGGCATACCGATAATAGGCTGTGATACGCTTTCGTCGGCGCTGTGTATGGATAAGGACAGAGCGCATAAGCTTGTGAGTCTAGCCGGTATAGCCGTTCCCAAGTCAGTGACCTTCAAACGATTCGAAAAAGAAGCGGCGATAAAAGATATCGATTCTAATTTGAAATATCCGTTATTTGTCAAGCCCGTTCGCGCAGGCTCGTCATTTGGAATAACGAAAGTATATGAAAAGCAGGAGCTTGACGCGGCGGTAGAGCTTGCGTTTGAGCATGACGCGGAGGTCATCGTTGAAGAGACGATAGATGGTTTTGAGGTAGGCTGCGCCGTGCTCGGTATAGATGAGCTCACTGTCGGAAGAGTTGATGAGATAGAGCTGTCGGGTGGATTTTTTGATTATACGGAAAAATATACGCTAAAAACTTCGAACATATATATGCCGGCGCGGATACCGCCTGAAGATGAAAAGAGGATACGGGAGGCAGCGAGGGTCATATATAAAGCTCTCGGCTGTTCAGGCTTTGCCAGAGTAGATATGTTCTACACGCCGTCCGGCGAGATCATATTTAACGAAGTGAATACGATTCCCGGATTTACCTCGCACAGCCGTTATCCAAATATGATGAAAGGGATCGGTCTGTCTTTTGCTCAGATGTTGGACAAGCTTATCGGTCTGTATGTTGAAGAATGAAAACGATTAGCCTTGAAAAGGAAGAGATTTACCGCGGCGCATTGCTGCTTGTAAATGCTCGTTTTCCAATTAGAGATGACAATGCAAAAGACTTAACGCCCGCCGACATAAGATTTCCTAACATTCTTATGAGGCGTGACGCGGCAAATGTTTTACAGCTTATTTTGGAAAAAATATCGGCGAAGGGTTCTATCATTCCTGTAAGCGGATATCGTTCATCGAAAGAACAAACAAATATTTACAACGCGTCTCTGAAAGATAACGGAGGTGAATTTACAAAAAAATATGTAGCTTTGCCAAATCACAGCGAGCATCAAACAGGGCTTGCCATCGATTTAGGGCTTAATAAAAAAGAGATAGATTTTATCCGTCCCGATTTCCCATATGAAGGTATTTGCGATGAGTTTAGAAGGGCGGCGCCCGATTATGGATTTATTGAGCGGTACGCGAAAAATAAAGAAGAAATAACTGGTATTGCACACGAGCCGTGGCACTTTCGGTATGTGGGATTTCCGCACTCAAAGCTTATGGAAAACGAAGGACTTTCGCTTGAAGAATATATGGAGTTTATAAAAAAATATCGTGACGATTGCCGGCTTGTCTATAAACAGGCAAACGAAGCTGATATCGAAATATATTATGTTCCTGCCGATGACGATAAAACTGTGATCACGATACCTCAGCCTTGCGTTTATCAGATTTCTGGCAACAATATGGACGGCTTTATCGTGACCGCTTGGAGGAAGAAAGATGACTGAAAAAAAGAGTTATGCTGGAATCGACTATTTTAGGTTTATTGCAGCTTTATTGATCGTGGCTATCCATACTTCGCCGCTTGCTTCCTTCAGCGAAACAGGTGATTTTATACTGACACGCATCATAGCACGTATTGCCGTTCCGTTCTTTTTGATGACCTCCGGATTTTTCCTGATTTCCAAATATACGCGCAATGCCGAAAAGCTGAACACTTTTATAAAAAAGACGGGGCTTATCTATGCAGTAGCTATACTGATATACATACCTATTAATATTTATAACGGTTACTTTGAAATAGATAATCTGCTGCCAAAAATAATAAAAGATATTGTGTTTGACGGTACGCTGTATCATCTGTGGTACTTGCCTGCCTCTATTATTGGCGCTGCGATCGCATGGTCTCTTGTAAAGACCGCTGGATATCCTAAAGCGCTGGCAGTATCGCTGCTTCTTTATTTGATAGGTTTGTTCGGCGACAGTTACTATGGTATTGCTGAAAAGATACCGTTCCTGAATATTTTTTATGATCTTATCTTTCAAATAACAGACTATACGAGGAATGGAATTTTCTTCGCGCCTATCTTTTTCGTGCTTGGCGGGATTATAGCTGATAAGCGGTCAAAAATCGGATTTGCAAAAAGCGTATGCGGGTTTGTCATCAGTTTCGCTTTGATGTTTGGCGAAGCCGTGGCGCTGCGGCACTTTGACTTGCAGCGGCACGACAGTATGTATATCTTTTTGCTGCCGTGCATATATTTCCTGTTTAATACTGTCCTGCATTTTAAGGGAAAGCGGCGCGAGGGTTTGAGAACGCTGTCACTCATTGTCTATATCATACATCCGATGGTTATTGTGGCAGTTCGTCTGTTTGCCAAACTGTTTAATTTACGGGAATTGTTTATAGAAAACAGCATAGTTCATTTTCTCGCGGTCTGTGCTGCGTCGGTAGTATCAGGAGTCATAATCACTGCATTGTGGAATAAATGCAAGCCTAAAAAAGCGATTCGCACCTCCAATACCGACAGGGCTTATTTAGAAATCGATTTGAGAAATTTAGAGCACAATGTTGATGTGCTGAAAAAGGCAATGCCTCCCGAATGCGAACTTATGGCTGTCGTGAAAGCCGCGGCGTATGGTCACGGGATGTATGAGATAGCGGCACATGCTGAAAGAATAGGAGTCAAGTCGTTTGCCGTGGCTACGATTGACGAGGGGATCGAGCTGCGCCGTTATGGAATTTCAGGGGAAATACTGATTTTGGGTTACACTGATCCGCGGCGCGCAAATGAGCTTCACAAATATGATTTAATGCAGACATTGATAGATTATGAATACTCGGTGTTATTAAATGAGCAGGGCTATAACATCAAAGCTCATATAAAGGTCGACACCGGTATGCATCGGCTTGGCTTTGATACGGAGGATGTAGAAAAAATACTGTCTGTTTTTAAAATGAGACATATTGAGGTCTGCGGGATTTTTACCCATCTGTGCGTATCCGACAGTCTTAAAGATGACGACGTCAAATTCACCGAGATGCAGATCGAAAGCTTTTATGACCTTTTGTGCCTGTTAAAGGCGAGACATGTCACCTTACCTAAAATCCATGTTCAAAGCAGCTACGGATTGTTAAATTATCCGGAAATCAAATGCGATTATGTGAGAGCCGGTATCGCGCTATATGGTGTTTTAAGCGCTCCTGATGATGAAACAAAACTGAAACTTGACTTAAAACCCGTATTATCATTAAAATCTAAAGTCGTTTTGCTCAGAAGCGTTAAAAAAGGCGACACTGCCGGTTACGGAAGAGCATTTGTAGCCGAGAGAGACAGCGTTATAGCTATGATACCGATCGGATATGCCGACGGATTCCCGAGGAATTTATCGTGCGGGAAAGGTGCTGTGCTTATCAGTGGGCACCGCGCGCCGGTAGCCGGGAGAGTGTGTATGGATCAGCTTACGGTCGATGTTACTGATATTCCTGATGTCGAGGTGGGCGCAACAGTAACGCTGATAGGGAAGAATAGCGGCGATGAAATATCAACACCGTCGTTTGCCGGAAGTTCGGACAGCATATCGAATGAAATATTGAGCCGAATGGGGCGGCGCTTGAAAGTCGTCGTCATAAACCGCGATTAATCTGAAAGAGCCGGGGAATAAAATTTTGGTGTTGTTGAGCAAATGCCTTTCAAGGTACCACCCGGCACAAAAACCATTACAGAAATGGCACCGACAAAATCCAACGACCGCATTTTGCCGATTACCGAGG
>CALWWO010000127.1 GCA_944385265.1 uncultured Oscillospiraceae bacterium | reverse complement strand
TTCTCCTCTGTTTTGAATTGGGGCTACTCTCTGTATAACGACGGGCATAGAGGTACGGCAAAGGCGCGCAGAGCGTTCGTTATAGCTGTGATAATAAATCTTGCGCTGCTTGGATTTTTCAAATACACGGATTTTTTCATCGGCAGCGTCAACGCGGCGCTCGGCACAGATATCCCGCTAACGGGGATAGCGCTGCCAATCGGGATAAGCTTTTTCACTTTTCAGACGATGAGCTATACGATCGACGTATATCGCAACGATACGAGGGTGCAGAGAAATTTAGCGACGTTTACAACATATGTGTCGCTTTTCCCGCAGCTTATAGCCGGTCCGATAGTCCGGTATACGGACGTCGCGGCGGAGCTTGAAAAAAGAAAAAGTACGATAGACGGCGTCGCGCTCGGCATACGCAGATTCAGCGTCGGCTTGGGGAAAAAAGTGCTCATAGCAAACGTCATGGGCGAGCTGTGCAGCTATTTCCGTGCTTCTGATGAAAAGAGCGTGCTGTTTTACTGGATATATGCCCTGAGCTATGCGCTGCAAATTTATTTCGATTTTTCCGGATACAGCGATATGGCAATAGGGCTTGGACATATGTTCGGCTTCAAATTCCCTGAAAATTTCAATTACCCGTATATTTCAAGATCGATAACAGAATTTTGGCGCCGCTGGCATATGACGCTCAGCAGCTGGTTTCGCGATTATGTGTATATTCCGCTCGGCGGTAACCGCACGACGAAGCTCAAATGGTTACGCAATATATGTATCGTATGGCTGCTTACAGGCTTTTGGCACGGTGCGGCATGGAATTTCGTACTATGGGGCGCGTTCTTCGCCGCCGCACTTATTGCTGAAAAGCTGTGGATCGGGAAGGCTATTGAAAAGCTTCCTGCAGCTCTCAGTCATATTTATGCCTGCGCCGTTATAATACTCAGCTTTGTGATTTTTAACGCTGACGGAATGTCGGGCGTTGTATCGGATTTTGCGGGGCTGTTCGGTATGCGGGATATCCCGCTGTGCAGCCGGCAGACGCTTTATTACGCGCAGAGCTATGCCGTGCCGATCCTTATCGCCGTTGCAGCGAGCACTCCGCTTCCAAAAAAACTGTGGCAAAAGTGCGGCGAAAGCCGTGCAGCCGCCGTGCTTGAGCCGGCAGGCTCCGCTCTTGTGCTTGTAATGTCGACGGCGTTTCTTATCAACGGCTCGTTCAATCCATTTTTATACTTCAGGTTTTGAGAATGAAAAGATTTAAAGATATTTTGACTATCATATTGTTTGCGGGCATAATGTTCGGCTTCGGTCTGGCTCATATACTGCTGCCCGACGGAGACGTGTCGCTGAGCGAGAGAAGAAAGCTGACGCAGATGCCGGAGCTTACCGCCGAAGCGGTGTTTTCCGGCGGATTTTCCGGAGAGCTTGAGGAATATATATTGGATCAATTCCCTCTGCGCGAGCAGTTTCGCCGTCTTCATTCGGCAATACGAATAGATCTCATGCGGCAAAACGACGTAAACGGACTCTGGCTTTCAGACGGGCATATATTTAAAAACGAGGACCCGCTTGATGAAAGTCAGGTCCTGTACGGAGCGGGAGTTATAGATCGCGTGTGCAAAGATTACCTCGACGGGATGAATATATTTTACTCTATAATTCCGGATAAGGGATATTTTGCGCCGGAGGAAAATAACCGCGAAAAATTCGATTATGAACATCTTGCAGAGCTTATGACGCAGACTGTCGAGCACGCTGAATACATCGATATTTTCGATACGCTGTCGCTCGACGACTACTATAAGACGGACACGCACTGGTCGCAGGATAAGATATTCAGCACAGTATATAAGCTGGCTGAGGCTATGGGAGTATCTGATGATATCACGCCGCCGGAGGAGTATACCGTTTCGGAGCTTTACCCGTTTTACGGCGTATATTACGGACAGGCGGCGCTCAGCGCCGAGCCTGACACGCTATACTATCTGACAAGCGTTTATACGGAAAACGCCAAAGTATCCGGGATTGAATCCACAGTGTCGGAGGATGTGTACGCCGTCGATAAATTTAACGGACTTGACGGATACGACGTCTTTTTATCCGGCGCGCAGCCGATTGTCGAAATAGAGTGCCCGAACGCCGCGAGCGAGCGCGAGCTGATAATCTTCCGCGACTCGTTCGGCTCCAGCATAGCCCCGCTTTTTACGGGGGCGTATTCAAAGATCACGTTGATAGATCTGCGATATATCGCGTCGCCGCTTCTGGAAGATTATGTGGAATTTGCCGGTCAGGACGTCCTGTTTTTGTATTCCGCGCAGCTTTTAAACAGCTCTATGCTTTTAAAGTAATATAAGACATGCCGCAAGGTGCGGAAAAACACGGGCATGCTCAGAATAGGGGCAGTCCCACGTCGGGTATGCCTTATAATGTCTTGTTTACGGGAATAAAAACACCGCCGTTTTTAAAACCGGCGGCGCAGATTATCAAAAAGTTCGGCACGCAAAAGAGCCCTGTTTAAAAAACAGGGCTCTTTTTATCGTTATAGGGGGATTAGAGGTTTTCAGCCTCGAATTTTCTCATAAATTCAACGAGCTTCTCAACACCCTCGATCGGCATCGCATTGTAGATAGAAGCTCTCATGCCGCCGACGGAACGGTGACCTTTAAGATTTACAAATCCGGCTTTTTCAGCTTCCTTTGCAAACTTGTTATTTATCTCGTCGCTGTCTGCTCTGAAGGTGACGTTCATCATGCTGCGGCTCTGCGGATCGGCGACGGGCTTAAAGAGCTTTGCCTCGTTATCAAGATAGTTGTAGAGGATAGTGGCTTTTTTCTCGTTATATTCCTTCATTTTCTCAAGTCCGCCAAAGTCCTTGATATACTCAAGAACGAGCTTGCAGATGTAGATGCACCAGCAGGGAGGCGTATTGTACATGGAACGGTTAGCGTCCATAACGGAGAACTTGCACACCTCGGGCGTGAATACGGGAACGTCTTCGCGGATGAGATCCTCTCTCACGATGGCGACAGCCATACCGGCGGGAGCGATATTCTTCTGAACGCCTGCGTAAATAACGCCGAATTTAGATACGTCGACCGGCTCTGACAGTATGCAAGAGCTCATATCGGCGACGATGGGCACTCCGCCGGTTTCAGGTATGTAATACCATTTAGTGCCGTATACTGTGTTGTTGAAGCAGATATGCAGATAATCGGCGTCCGACCTTATATCAAGCTCTTCCTGAGAGGGAACGCGCTTGAAATTGCAGTCCTTCGTGCTTCCGGCGAGATGGATATCGCCGTATTTCTGCGCCTCTTTGTACGCCTTAGTCGAGAACTGACCGCTTGTCACATAATCGGCTTTGCCGGTTTTGAGCAGATTCATCGCCACATTGCAGAACATGAGAGAGGCGCCGCCCTGGAAGAACATGACTCTATAATTATCAGGAATGTTCATGACTTCACGAAGGAGGGCTTCCGTTTCCCTAATTATATTGTCAAATTCAGCGGATCGGTGACTCATCTCCATAACACTCTGTCCGGAGCCCTGATAGTTCATCATTTCATCACGGGCTTTTTCGAGTACAGGTACCGGCAGCATTGACGGACCGGCTGAGAAGTTGTAAACACGATTGTACATAACTGAATTCTCCTTATTTTAAACATTTTATGAAAAAAGTATAATCCACCGGATCACTTTTATCAACAGAAAATATACACTAAAAAAGGTGCGGTTTTTAAAGTTTTTACCATCGATTTGCTACGCTAAAGCGAAAAAGACGCTTAACGCAAAATCACATATGCGTAAAGAGCCGCCACAACGGCGCCCAGCGCTATCAAGACAGCGGCAAATTTGTTGCCCGGTTTCTTGACCTTGATATCTGCAATGAACAGGATGCCGATGATAAGCATACCGCATGTGAAAAACGGAACCGTGATACCGTCTATAAGCAGCGTTACAAGATACATTATAGGAATAAGCAGCGCGGCGCTTGTAACGGGAAGCCCCTGATACATTTTGCGGTTTTCTGACGTCTGCTGCTGTCTTGTCTGCTCTGTCACGTTGAAATATCCGAGCCTTATTACAGCGGCAAGGACATAGAATATCAAAATTATCATACCGACTGCCGATTGCACGCCGATACAGTATGCGAACACGGCAGGGAAAGCTCCAAAGCATATCAGGTCGCACAGAGAGTCTATCTGTATGCCGAACATTTTTTCGTCGTCGGTGCGCTTCATGGCGCGCGCGATCTTCCCATCGAACATATCGCACAGACCGGCGATGAGCTGGCAGAATACGGAAACCATGAAGTTACCCTCAAAAGCCTGAAAAATGCCGAAAACGGCGGCGGCTAACCCTATGTAAGTGAGAATGACCGAAGCGTTATAAAAACCGATCAAAGCGTTCAACCTCCTAAAATTTTACACGGCGGTACAGACCTAGTATACCGCAGCACGTTTTAAAACACAACAAATTTATTTACGCAAATCGTCTATATTGTAAAAATCAAGGTATTTTCTACCGGAAATCAAAAACCGCGCTCTGACCATTTCAGGTCAGAGCGCGGCAGCTTAGAAGGCAAAAAGCCTCGGCAATATTAAATTTTAAGCCTGTTTCCTGTTGCGGCGCGCTTTCTGTTTGCGCTTGCGGATCCTAAAGAAGACAAGCAGCGCGATAATCAACACGACGGCGGCGGCAGCTGCAATAATATACAGCGTCGTATTGCTTCCGTCGGTCTTTACGGAGAGCCACAGGTCGTTCATCTCCTGCGTGCTTTCAGTTGAAAGCGAGCTGAAAGTTACGCCGCGTGAAAGCGTCTCCTCATCGGGATAAGCTATAGGATTGGAAGACATCTCCGGATCCATGTATTCCTTAGCGGCGGCGCTCGGCGCGGAATATCCGAGGTAGTCGAGGTTCTGTCCCATGATTTCGGGAGAGATGAGGAAGTTTATAAATGTCTCGGCGGCTTCCTTGTTCTGGCAGCCTTTGGGGATGCAGATCGAGTCAACGAACAGGTTGAAGCCCTCATCGGGGAAATAGAAGGCGAGATCCGGATTTTCTTCAAGCATCAGCAGATAATCGCCGGCGTAATAGGGAGCTATCCATGCTTCACCGCGCTCCATTTTCTCAAATACCTGGTCCATTACATACCCCTGAAGGACAGGGCGCTGCTCGCGCAGCTTTTCAGCGGCGGCTTCAAGATCTGCGGAATCCTCTGTGTTGACGTCAAGCCCAAGCTCCAGCAGGGCGATAGCGAATGAGTCGCGCGGATTGTCGAACATCAGGGTTTTACCCTCGTATTTCTCGTTCCACAGCAGCTCCCATCCGGTAGCGTCAGCTTCATCGACATAATTTGTGTTATAGATGATGCCGACGCCGCCCCATGTATACGGAACGGAATAGGTGTTATCGGGGTCAAAGGACAGATTTTTATACGCATCGTCGATGTACTCGTAGTTGGGGATATTGTCGAAATTAAGCGGCTCGAGCATATCCTCTTCGATAAGCTTTTCTATCATGTAGTCAGACGGTATGATAACGTCGAAGGAGGAGCCGCCTGTTTTAAGTCTTGTATACATGGTCTCGTTGCTGTCATATGTCAGGTAGTTTACCTTGATATTGGGATATGCCTCCTCAAATGCGGCAATAACGTCAAGAGAGCCGTCCGTACCGTCGGCAATATACTGCCCCCAGTTGAACACATTGATAGTCACTTCTTCGTTATCCGCGGAAGCGGTGCCTGCTAAAGCGGAAAAGACAATGATGAGAGCTGCTAATATAAAAACGATTCTTTTTTTCAATTTATTTACCTCCTGTTAAGTATGGATTTCTGCTGCTTTG
>CALWWO010000126.1 GCA_944385265.1 uncultured Oscillospiraceae bacterium | reverse complement strand
GTATCGTGAACCGGCTCAAGCAGCAGATCCAGGAGTGGCCCAAGGCGGCACGCGGCGCGATCGCAGCGGAAGCGGTCTGGGCGCTCTCGCTCAACCCCACGGACAGCGCCCTGCTGATCGTGGATCGGCTCCCGATTACCCGCTTCAGAAAAAGCGCCACACTGTCGAGTTTCTGCGAACCATTGCGCATCTGCGCCCGAGGACGAATCTGTTTTCGGCAGTGTTCCGCGTAAGAAGCGTGGCGGCGCACGCTATCCATACCTTCTTTCAGGATAGAGGTTTTGTGTATATCCATACGCCCATAATCACAGCGTCGGACTGCGAGGGTGCGGGCGAGATGTTCCGCGTAACGACGCTTGATATAAACGACCCGCCGAGGACGGAGGACGGCAGGGTAGACGACAGCGCCGATTTCTTCGGCAAGGAGGCAAACCTCACCGTATCCGGTCAGCTCAACGCCGAGAGTCTTGCAATGGCTTTCGGAAATGTGTATACGTTCGTACCGACGCTCCTATCCGAGAAGTCGAACACGCAGCGCCACGCAGCCGAATTCTGGATGATAGAGCCTGAGATGGCGTTCGCCGATCTGGAAGACGATATGGAGACGGCTGAGGCGATGATAAAATACGTCATCAATACAGTTATGGAGAAGTGCCCGGATGAGATGGCGTTTTTCAACAGCTTCGTAGACAAGGGACTTATGGACAGATTAAACGGCGTCGTAAGCTCCGAGTTTGGGCGCGTGACGTATACCGATGCGATCGAGATACTTAAAAAAGCGGGCGATATATTTGAATATCCCGTGTCATGGGGCGTAGATCTGCAAACGGAGCATGAGAGGTATCTAACTGAAAAATATTTCAAAAAGCCTGTTTTCGTAACCGATTATCCGAAGGAGATCAAGGCGTTTTATATGCGCATGAACGACGACGGTAAGACAGTAGCAGCGATGGACTGCCTTGTTCCGGGGATAGGAGAGATCATCGGCGGCTCTCAGCGTGAGGAGCGGCTCGACGTGATCGAAAAGCGCATGGAAGAGCTCGGCATGAAGACCGAGGATTACTGGTGGTATCTCGATCTCCGACGCTACGGCGGGACGAGGCATGCCGGATACGGTCTGGGATTTGAGCGTCTTATCATGTATCTCACGGGTGTGTCGAACATCCGCGACGTGCTGCCGCATCCCAGAACGGTCGGAAGCGCGGAGTTTTAATGTGATAATAAATGGCTTGCGGCGGATTTCCCGCAAGTTTTAAAGCTTTAGCGTAGCTGAAATGTAAAAGGCGGTGCGCGATGAAGAAACCGAAAAAAGAGAAAATAGATTTCAATAAATATAATCTAAGACCGGCTTCGTCATATTTAAGCGATATACCGGATTTCGCAAAATTCATGGACAACCTTGAAAGCGCGAAAAACACAGATAAGCGCTTGAATGACGCCGCTTCCCGCGCCGCAGGTGCGTCTGACTTTTCCGATTTCCTTGACGCGATGAGGGCTGCTGAAAAAGCGGCGGACGAGCTTATCGAGGAGACGGCGTTAAAGGGGCAGAAAAAGC
Organism: uncultured Oscillospiraceae bacterium; assembly: GCA_944385265.1. The sequence goes on along the minus strand of CALWWO010000126.1, from coordinate 12,608 downwards.
AGCCTGTGGAAAAAGCGCCCCCCGCAGATACGGAAGCGAGCCGTGAAAAAACCGCCGAAAAGGCGGCGGACGAGCCCCCAAAGCCGAGCCTTGACGAGCTTATGGCTGAGCTTGACTCTTTAGTCGGGCTTGAGAAGATAAAGGCAAACGTAAAAAGCCTGATAAACCTCGTAAAGGTGCGTAAGCTGAGGCAGGACAACGATCTGCCGACGCCGCCGATATCGCTGCACCTTGTGTTTATGGGCAATCCCGGCACGGGGAAAACGACGGTGGCGCGGCTCATATCGAAGCTGTATAACGCGATCGGCGTGCTTACAAAAGGGCAGCTTGTAGAAGTGGATCGTTCCGGACTTGTCGCCGGATACGTGGGGCAGACGGCGATAAAGACGGGCGAGGTCATAAAAAACGCACTCGGCGGAGTGCTTTTTATCGACGAAGCGTACTCTCTCGCCTCCGGCGGAGGAGACGGCACTGCTGATTTCGGGCGCGAGGCGATAGAGACACTTCTAAAGGCGATGGAGGACAACAGGGACGATTTTGTCGTTATCGTCGCCGGATACGAGGGGCTTATGGAGAAATTCATATCGTCAAATCCGGGACTTGAATCGCGGTTTAACAGATACTTCGTGTTTGAGGACTATACGGCAGAGGAGCTCGTAAAAATATTCGAGTCGATGTGCGATAAAAACCGGTATGTGTTGGAGGAGAACGCAAAGGCATTTGCTGAAGAGCATCTTCAGTATATGTACGACACGCGCGACGACAATTTCGGCAACGCGCGCGACGTGCGAAACCTATTTGAAAATATAGTCTCGACACAGGCGGACAGGCTCGCCGCAATGGAAGCGCCGACGAGGGACGATCTTGTCGCGATAACGAAAGAGGACATCGAAAAGGCGTCGGTAATGTAAAGCGCCGACGCTTAAAATGGAAGAATGAGACCGTAGGCTTGAAGTTTTCGGAAAAAATGGAGAGATCGAGGGTCCGTCTAAATTGCTATACCTAAGTTACACTTTTTACAAAAGCGCAGCGCACATAGATTTTACGCGAATTTTACATTACTATGCTTACAGGTTTGCCAATACGGCTGTATGATATAATCGTGATAGAAAGATTTGATATAAAAGAAAGGAAAAAGAGTAGACGATGGAGATACTCAGAAGTAAAAAAGGATTTATATGCGACATGGACGGCGTCATATATCACGGCAACCAGATATTGCCGGGCGTCAAAGAATTTGTTGACTGGCTGTACAGAGAAGACAAGAAATTTTTGTTTTTAACGAACTCGAGCCACCGTTCGCCGAAAGAGTTGCAGCAGAAGCTGTACCGCATGGGGCTTGACGTTGACGAGAGCCATTTTTACACAAGCGCGCTTGCGACAGCGGAGTTTTTAAAGTCGCAATCGCCGAATTGCAGCGCATACGTCGTCGGTGCGCCGGGACTGTATACGGCGCTTTACGACGCAGGCATCACCTTCAACGATGTTGATCCGGAATACGTCGTCGTCGGTGAAAACGACAACTACAATTTTGAAAATATGGTCACGGCAGTACGCCTGATAGAAAAAGGCGCGAAGCTCATAGGGACGAATACCGATCTCACCGCACCGATGGAAAACGGTATAGTTCCCGCTTGCCGCGCGCTTATCGCTCCGATAGAGATGACGACCGGAAAGCAGGCGTATTTCGTCGGAAAGCCAAATCCACTTATGATGCGTACGGGGCTTCGCATGCTCGGCGTACATTCAGAGGATGCGGCGATCATTGGAGACCGTATGGATACGGATATTGTCGCCGGGATCGAGTCGGGTCTCGATACGGTGCTTGTGCTGTCCGGCGTTACCACGCGCGCTGAGATAGCAAACTTCCCATATAGACCGCGTCTTGTGCTTGAAAATGTCGGCGATATCGTAAAGGGCGTCGAATAACGTCAAAAGACGGCGCGGCATACTATAAATATTTTTACATACGTAAAAGATAAGACACTTTTCAAGAGCGTTTTTATCACGCAAAAGGCAGGAGACACAGTTTTTCGTGTCTCCTGCCTTTATATTGTTTTGTGGTAGCGTTTACAGCTTTTTGTACGCAATGACTTCAAATTCAAGCTCTGTTTCAAGCAAGTTAATGGCTTGAAGCTTTGCCTGATCGGCGGCGCTCGTTTTGTAGTAGTACGGCGTCATCATAAAAAGCGCTTCGATATCCTCATGCGGGGATACGGTGACATTTGCTTTTATGTCGCGTGTTTCCAATATACAAAAGCCGTTAAGCTCTGGCAATACGGGCGGATTTTCATATGGCGCGTCATACACCGCCCTTTTAAGACCGAGAAGGTGTTTTTCAAGCGGCACTGCGCGAATCAAAACGCCGTCCTTTTTAAGCGCTCGTGCAAATTCTTTTTCAGAGCACGGTGCAAAAATGTTCAAAATAATATCGCATGAATCATCTTCGACCGGAAGAGAGGATACGCTTGCGACGGCTGTTTTGATACCGCCGCCGCGACTGTGCGCTGCCATCAGCGCATATTTTGATATGTCGATACCTGTCGCGTCCACAGAGATTCCCGCGCTTTCAAGCGCTTTTTTTACCCTTACCGTGTACCAGCATTCGCCGCAGCCGGCGTCCAGCATGGACACGCTGCGCGGAGCGTATTTAACGGCGAGCTCCTCTATAACGCGGGAGAGAATGTCGTAATATCCGCGGTCGAGAAAATGCTGCCGCGCCCGCACCATGACCTTGTCGTCGCCGTGGCGCTTTGAGGATGAGGCGTTAGATATCAAAAGGTTTACATAACCCTGTCTTGCGATATCATAGCTGTGTCCATTTCCACATTTCATGGTTTTATTCGACCCATGTAGCGGGCGTTTGCACACAGGGCATATGAATTCAGGCATTTTTTACCTCCGTTTGACCGGTCCCGCGCGGACGTGCGGCGCCGGAGTATTTACGTATTCTAATCGTCGAAAGGGTCCTCTGTTGAGACGGGCTCAGCTTGAACGTACCGCCCGGTAAGCTTGTTGTAGTAATTTGCGATCGCGATTCCCTGATACGGATTGAGCCAGATGGCGACGACCGGAAGGAGGAAGGTGGATATCACAGCGTTTAACAGATACCAGCCGAAAAATGAAAGCTGCAGCGCGAAATACTGCATAAGGCGACCTTTTGTGAGCTCCTTTGCCTGCCTAAGGCATTGAAGCGCAGACATTTCCGGCTCGTCAAACATGACATAATATACAAGACCGTACTGAAGCGATATGCGTACAGCGATGAAAACGGCGTATATCATTGCCGCCGTGATAAGCAGAACGGACAGCCACGTCGATACGGACAGCCCGAAAATAACGGCCGCTATAATTATTGCAATAGCAAGAATAGTGTAAAGAAGTATGATGAGCCCGAGTAGGAGCGTTATCGCTATGACTCTGAAAAAGAAGCTGAAGCTGTCAAATATGTCTTTAAAGCCGGAGTTTACGTTGCGGCTCTGTGCCAGACAGTAGCCAATATATCCGATATTTAAGAAGCTTTGCATTATTGCTATCCCTACGACCAGCACAATGGCTGACGGGCGGATCACGGGAAGCGACAGACGCTCAAGCGCGTCCGTAAGCTCTGTTCTCATATATTCAACCATAGCTCTGCTGTATGCGTCGAGATACTGCGAATATCCGGAAATATTCATCGAGAGATAATCCAGTATATACAGAAGTGCGAATAAAAGAGCGCTTATGAGAATTATACGCGAGCCTTTCGATAAAATACGTTTTCTTGAATTTAGTTTCAGCTCGTAAAAGCTTATATCCATATCTACACTCTCCTAACACATAAAAACTCAATTATAATATAACACGTTTTTTGTCGATAATGTTGTATAAATTGTTAAGCCCTATCGTAACGCCGCATCACTAAAGCATGAAGAAATTTTTTGCGCCGTTTGTGGCATTATCGAATAATATATGCCGTCAAACAGGCTTTTATCACACTGCGGATATGGCAAATGCATAAGAGGGGACTTGATTTTGATTTGCCGTGCGTCGCCAAAGCGGAGTATTCCATAAAATTCATGTCGAAAAATGTTAAACATGACGCATTGCTGTGATATAATAGCTGTATAATGGATATTATAAATTGATTTAAACACTTTTCTCGCCCGCTTGCGCGGCATACAGAAGAGAGCTGCTGAACATAAAAACCCGTAACACGGAGGTCAAAATGGCAAAAAATCTTGGAGTTTATATACATATACCGTTCTGCGCCGGGAAATGCGCCTATTGCGATTTTTATTCCGTCGTGGGACATGACGAGCTTTTCGATCGGTATCAAAAGGCGCTGATATCGCATATCAAAGAATCTGCCATGCTGCTGGACGGATACACGATAGATTCTATATATTTCGGCGGCGGTACGCCGAGTCATTACGGGGCGCAGCGACTTACACAGTTGCTGTCGGCTGTAAAAAAATACGGGCATGTTTCGAAAAACGCGGAGATAACGGCTGAGATGAATCCGGAGAGCACGCAGCCGCAGGAGCTTGCCCGCATGAAAAAGGCGGGCTTTAACCGCTTGTCGTTCGGTGTGCAGTCAGCAAACAACGGGCTTTTAAAAAGCCTCGGGAGGCTGCATGATTTTGAGCGGGCAGAGGAGGCGTTTTACGCTGCTAGAAACGCTGGATTTAAGAACATTAGCCTTGATCTCATATACGGGCTGCCCTCGCAGTCGCGCGAGGACTGGGCTGATACGCTGTCAAAGGCGGCTGCTCTCCAACCTGAACATTTTTCGTGCTACGGGCTGAAGATAGAGCCAGGCACGCCGCTGTACGAGTTTAAGGATTCGCCGTTCATCCCTGATGACGACACGCAGGCGGATATGTATCTTTATACGGTGGAGGAGCTTGAAAGATTCGGATATAAGCAGTATGAGATATCAAATTTTGCACGCCGCGGATTTGAATCGAGACATAATCTGAAGTACTGGCAGGGGAAAGAGTACATAGGCTTCGGCGCGGCTGCCCATTCGTTCGTGGGAAGCGAGAGGTACAGCAATGTGTCGGATATCGAGAAATATACCGACAGCATAGAAAACGGGAAATCGGTAATAGATTATTGCGAGACGATAAACGATTTTGAGAGGTCGGGCGAATATCTGATGCTTGGTCTTCGGACGACATACGGCATATCTGAGGATGAGTACCGCGCTATATACAAGTGCAGCTTTGACGGGGCAAAGGCGCTTTTCGAGGAATACATAAAGCAGGGATGGATGACGGAAAAAGACGGCAGATGGAGCTTTACGCCGAAGGGATTTCTCATATCCAACACCCTGATAGGAAATGTGATAGAGGAGCAGACAAAGCAGCGTTTTTTAGCCGGTACCCCGTGGAAGCAGGCGGGGCTTGACGATGTGCAGATAGATTTTCTGGATTCACAGTTTTCGACGCCGCTTTTTGACGGAATGAGATAATATAGACTTGCCGTATGCTGCTATGGCTCGGCAGGGCAAATGAAAAAAGGGTCCGGTATGAAAACCGCATAAGACCTCAGCTTCTCCCATAACCCTGACTTAGCAGGCTTACGGAGATGATGGCTTCACCGTAAGGGGGATATATTTCATTCCTATTTGTGCTGCGCCAAGCGGCAGAACGGAGGATTTTTATGAGAGATTTTAACGAGCTTGCCATGATGCTCGAGCGGGAATTCGAGCTTCCCGCGGGGCAGTATTTCGAGGTCACGCAGCCGGAGAAAAATGTGTGCCGCATTACGATTTTGGAGGAAGCAGGCGGCTGCACGGTACAGGACTGGCGTATAGACGGCGTTGATATCGAATACCCTGTGCCGGACGGGATAGAGTTTGACGCAAAGACCGAGGCACTTAAAAAGGCTGCGCAAGCCGCCGCCAGCTATCTGAATACTCTCTGATAAAAGCGCAACCATACCGTAGATATAAGTGCGAAAGACTACGCGAAGTCCGAAAATCATCCACCGGCTTACTATAACAGATGACCGGCGATGATGAAAAAATCCGCCACAGCTTGCATAGAGGAGATATATTCCATTTATATCTGTGCCGCACACAGCGGCGGAATTGGAGATTTATATGGGCATTATTTCAGGGGCGTTCAGGAAAATACTGATCGTCATCTTTACAATACTTTTTATGCTGGCTGAGCTTTTTACAATGACGCTGTACACGCTCAGCTCTTCCACACAAAACGAGATCCTATATGAAATAGCGCGTAATATCGATCTCAGGCAGCTTACGGGAAGCGGCGAAGAAAGCTCAGAGGGGCAGTCTCTTGAAGGCGCGTTCGATGAGCTGAAGAAAGGCGAAAACGCCGATAAGCTCGACGGAATCGAGACGGTAGACGATCTTATCGCGACCCTGCCGGATACGCAGGCGCTTCGGGAGTACATAGGCTCGATAGTCACATCCTTTATATCGGGCGGCGAGAAGCGCATAAGCTTTGCAGAACTAAAGGGAGCCCTGCTCGACGCGATAGAGGAGATCCCGGGGCTGGACGCAGAAGACAGCGATGAGCTACGGAATTTTGCCTCGACCGTTATCGACACATATTCGTATGAGCTTTTTAATCGTATGCTCGATGCTGCCGGCGCCGAATCTATAATGGACAGCTTAGGCGTAGACGGCGACTGCGTAGAGCTTGTAGACACGCTTTTGCAGGAGCGGACGCGCAGGATATCTGTCGTCGTGTGCGCGGCGCTCGCGCTGCTGCTTTTGTGGATATGCAAAGGATCAGGTCACTGGCTTTCTGGGCTTGGCAGCTTCATTGGGTGCGCCGGCGCAGCGTCGATGCTTTCCGGCGCGGTATTTCTCGTTGCCGGATACTTTAACGCGGACATAGCCGGGTTTATCGATAAAACGCAGTATTATTATATCTCACCGCTGCTTATCGCATTTGAGGACGAGATGCTCATAATGGGGCGCAGGGCGCTGTATCCCGGTACCGTTGCGGCGCTTGTCTACGTTCTGTTTTTTAAGAAGACGAATAGGGATTAACTTTTGCCCTCCGCGATTATCACGGATTATAATTGCTATTGATAACAGAAGAAAAGTGTGGTACACTTATATTACGCCGACCGCCGAAGGCGGACGGCGTTTTCTAATTATGTTTAAAATAAATTTAAAATAAAGAAAATGGAGGTTATAACTATGTCAGCACAATTCAAGGCAGGCGCGGCAAAAGCATGCATAACGCCGCCGGCAGAGCTTTTTCCGCTTTTCCACAAGAGCAATTCCATCGCAAAGAGCGGGGATTATTATTTCACCGCTGTACATGACGACGTGTATGTGCGCGTCCTCGTTATGGAAGCGGGCGAAAATAGGGCTGCGATAGCGGTATTTGACGCGCCCGGCATACCGTATCCGATAGAGGAGATGTACAGCATAGTAGAAAATACGGCGAACGTCCCCCATAATAACGTGATCGTCACATGTACGCATGACCACAATAATCTTTTTACGGACAACCTTGATTTTATAAACAATCACGGCGACGAATACCGCGAAAAGATGATGAAGCTTCTCGATATACAGAAGAACGCGCTTAAAACGGCGACGGCGGAGGCCGCGGCGTCACTGCGTCCGGCAAAGGTCGGCATGAAGATAGGCAAAAGCTATCTCAACGTAAACCGCCATGTCGATCTTGAAAACGGCGGCTACTCCATCGGCGGGTTTGAGCTTGATAAGCCGTCGGACAGGGATCTCGCCGTTGTCAGGATAGACGAGCTGGACGGGACGCCGCTCGCGATCCTCTTCAACTATGCGGCGCATGCGTCATGCATGACAAATTGCGATGCACAGGGCACCGGAACTGAGATAACGGCGGATATCGGTCTCTCCTGTACGAAGGTCGAGCATATGTGGGGCGATAAGCCTGTCGCGATATTCACAAGCGGAGCCGCCGGCGATCAGAATATGGCGATGATTTCGAGAGTTTATGACGTTTTACCGGACGGCACTACTCCGATGCACGACTTTGATAAGCCAGTGGGACGCATCATCCTTGAATTTATGAGCGGTCTTCTCGCACGCGACGTCGACAAGGTGGCGAGAGGCGTCGATAAATTCCATGAGAAGACAAAAATCTGGGGCACAAAGCGTCAGATGGTCGCTCCCGCCGCAGGATTCCCGGACAGGGGAGAGCGCGCAAAGGACGAATCGCTCGAACTGTCGCTCATCATGATCGGCGATTTCGCGATAGCCGCGTCAAACGGCGAGATTTATACGGAGATCGGCATGAGGATGAAAGAGGGCGCGCCCTTTAGAAACGTTATGTACATAACGCTCGCAGGATCGCGCATGGGCTATATCCGCGATACATCCGGAAACGGTATAATCGAAAATCTCATCAAGGATAATCTGTGGGATATGATGGACGAGTATGCGCACGAAGCGTAAAAATCCGCATTTCTGCAAGATTGCCGCGATAGAGGACGGACGCTTTGTATACATGTGTGCAGCACGGTAAGCGCGGTCTTCCTCGCTATACTGCATACGCGATATAGCGCGATTTAAAAAGCGACCGCGTATATTGATAACGCCGCACTGCCGGTTGATTTCATGAATGTCGAGCGCAAAACCCAAACGACTTTTTGTGTTTTACATGCCGCAAACATCCGATTTTATGAGCATCCTCGCGTAAAATCATATAAAAAGCTGCAAGGAATATCCTTGCAGCTTTTTGCTTTTATTTTATATCTGTAAGATCAAATTTATCGAGCCAGTCGCTCGCCGCAGCGCAAACGCCTTTTAAGCAGTTCTCGTCAAACGGGGACTGAAGTCCGGCGTTTTTGAGAAGCTCCGTAAACGTGCGGCTGCCGCCCTGAACGGTGTACGCCATATAGTGAGCCCACGCGTCTTTTAAATCTTTTTGTATCATCGCCCAAAATTCAAGCGACACCGTCTGCGCGAGGCAGTAATCTATATAATAAAACGGGCTTGAATATATATGGTGCTGGCGCTGCCATCCCTCGCCCTCCGAGTAAAACGGGATGTCTCCGTCAAGCCTCATCCACGGCATATAAACGCCGAGCAGCTCTTTCCACACGCCGTGGCGCTCCGCCGGCGTCATATCCGGCTTTTCGTATACGATATGCTGGAAATGGTCGACCATAGTGCCGTACGGGATAAACGTCAGTGCGCCGGACAGATGGCTGTAATAGAATTTTCTCGTATCTTCGCCGAAAAATCCCTCAGCCCACGGCCACGCGAAAAACTCCATGGACATCGAATGTACCTCGCACGCCTCCAAGCTGGGCCAGATATATTCGGACGGCACGCGCTTTCTGTTCATGTAATTTGCAAACGCGTGACCCGCCTCGTGCGTCACGGTCTCGACATCGTCTTTAGTCCCGTTGAAGTTTGCGAAGATAAACGGCACTTCGTAATCGGCAATGCCGGTGCAGTAACCGCCGCCGGCTTTCCCGTCGGATGATAGCACGTCGAGCAGTTCGTTATCGAGCATGACGCGGAAAAATTCGCTTGTCTCCGGCGAGAGCGCGTCGTAAAACTCTCTTCCGTGCTCAAGTATCTGCTCCGGCGTTCCGAACGGTTTCGGGTTTCCGGAGCGGAACTGAAGCGCGTTGTCGGCAAAGCTCATCGGATACTCCTTTCCGAGCCGTTTCGCCTGCTCGCGGTATATCTTGTCGGCTACCGGCACTAAATATTTGACGACGGCGGCGCGGAATTTCTCCACATCCTCCTTAGTATAGCAGTTTCTGCCCATGCGGTAGTAGCCGAGCGTGGTGTACCCATCGTAACCGAGCTTTTTGCCCATCTTATCGCGCAGATGCACGAGCTTATCGTATATATCGTCAAGCTCCTTCTGATTGTCCTTGTACCATTTGCCCTCAGCTTTCCACGCGGCGAGGCGGCGCTCATCATCCGGGTCTTGCTTGAAGGGCGCAAACTGCGCTATCGTGTATGTCTTCCCCTCAAACGGGATCGCGGCGGAGGCGAGCAGCTTTTCATATTCCTGCGAGAGATCGTTTTCCTCCTGAAGTTCTGAAATTACCTCCGGCGAGAAGGTTTTGAGCGCGATCTCGGCGTTTACAAACATGAGATTTCCGTACTCCGCCTCAAAATCCGGGCGAAACGGCGACTGAAGCATTGCCGTCGTCCAAGCCTGACTGTACTCCTGAAGCTCAGGTCCTGCCTTGTTCCAGAATTTTTCCTCTTCGTCGTAAAACTTGTCTTTAGTGTTTATCGAATGCCGTATGCTCGCAAGCGTCCTCGCGGTCGAGACGTGCTTCGATTCTCCCTCGACCTGCAAAAACACCCTTTTTGCTTCCTCATAGCTTTTAGCGGCTTTAAGCGCTTCTATAGCTTCAGCGAGCTGATTTTTGACTGTTTCAATATTCGGTCTTTTGTATTTCATCTGAGAAAATTTCATATTATTTCCTCCGTTTGTTTTTACTCGGGCGCGAGGGTCAGCACATTCTCGCGCCTTGCGGAGTATATGCTAGCATATTTTATTTTCTTTTACAAGCACGATTTACCAGATGAAATCTCTATACAAATATGTCGGGACGGATAAATCCTATGCGATCGTACAGGCGTGCAGAGCATACGGACAAAATGTCACGGAATAGTATGAATCATGGGATATTTTCCACACTGTTTATCTGGTGGTGATTTTGTAAATGCTATCGACTACGTTTGGGCTTCTTCTGTCGTGTCCGTTTTTAATGCTGCGTCTGTCCAGCGGCGGCTCGTTCCCAAAGCCTCTCTCAGCTAAAGAAGAACAGAAATATATAGAAGCCTATGCCGCCGGTGATCTTGAAGCGCGCAATGTACTTATAGAGCGAAATCTGCGCTTAGTAGCGCACATAATAAAGAAGTATTACACACAGACCAGCGATCAAGATGATCTGATCTCAATAGGCACGATAGGGCTCATCAAGGGAATTTCAACATACAAACCCGATAAAGGCGTGCGCCTAGCCACTTACGCGAGCCGTTGCATAGAAAACGAGATACTCATGCATTTTCGCAGTATGAAAAAAAGCAACGGCGAGGTGTCGCTGTCCGACTCGATAGATACCGATAATGAGGGTAATGGGCTATCCATAATGGATATAATAAGCGTTGACGACGATATGCTTGAAAGTATCAGCTCTGCCGAGATGTACGTAAAGCTGCGCCGGTACATATCGGAAACGCTTACAGAGCGCGAGCAGGAGATAATACGTCTGCGATACGGTATCGGCGGAGTCCATCAAAAAACGCAGCGCGAGATCGCGGCAATGTGCGGAATAAGCCGGTCGTATGTATCAAGGATAGAGAAAAAAGCTATCGAAAAGCTGAAAGAGGCGTTTGACGCGGAGGAGAGAGCTCAGTTTAAGGACGAAAAATGATATCGACCTTGTGGGAAAAGCCCGGCTTGCGCCGAGTAAACGCAAAGCACGCGGGCGGGAGCAGTTTAAGCACAATGACCGCGCTCCCATCGGCGCGCAAAAAAACGGCAGCAAGCTTTTCATGCTTGCTGCCGTTTAAATTACATAAAGAGGAAATATGCGAGGATTCCGATACGGGTATGAACATGCAGTTTCAATTCGCCCCTTGCATGAGGGGTGTTAAGGAATGGTTTTGCCTGTTTCAGCGTCATTTCAATTCACGCCCCCACGTGAGGGGCGACCAAGGACAGGAACGCACAGTACGGAGAGCCGGAAATTTCAATTCACGCCCCCGCGTGAGGGGCGACGGGAATCCATGTATTGCACTTGCAAATTTTCCTTTATTTCAATTCACGCCCCCGCGTGAGGGGCGACCCAAATGGCTGATTGATGAAAGAAACATTTTGCCCATTTCAATTCACGCCCCCGCGTGAGGGGCGACGCCAAATTTAGTGTATAGAGCGCTGTCTGTGTCGCTATTTCAATTCACGCCCCCGCGTGAGGGGCGACCAAGCGGCACATCTGCCTGTCGAATGAGTCCTTGTATTTCAATTCACGCCCCCGCGTGAGGGGCGACTCATTGTAAAAAAATACAATGAAGATGAAGCATTTGATTTCAATTCACGCCCCCGCGTGAGGGGCGACAAATTCGCCCTATGGGGCGACACAGACGAGATAACCATTTCAATTCACGCCCCCACGTGAGGGGCGACTGAGTTCAAATTTTGCACCTTCAGTTTCACCAAATATTTCAATTCACGCCCCCACGTGAGGGGCGACTAATGAAGTTTTCAATAGTGTCTTTATCTACTTCATTTCAATTCACGCCCCCACGTGAGGGGCGACGGGAATAAGAGAAGCTTCCTCCGGATCAAACGAATATTTCAATTCACGCCCCCACGTGAGGGGCGACCAATTCAACACGAATCCAATGAACACTATCATCAAATTTCAATTCACGCCCCCACGTGAGGGGCGACATGGAACAGCAGTCGCATCATTTACACTCGCGGTAGATTTCAATTCACGCCCCCACGTGAGGGGCGACAGATTTTCCAAGCTTCTTACCGAGTGTGTCTGTAATTTCAATTCACGCCCCCGCGTGAGGGGCGACAAAAATGCTAAATCATATCATATTGATGGAGATCGGAAGAGCGTCGTGTAGGGAAAGAGTGTAGATCTCGGTGGTCGCCGTATCATTA
>CALWWO010000125.1 GCA_944385265.1 uncultured Oscillospiraceae bacterium | reverse complement strand
CATCTCAAAGCACCTTTTTTCGCTTAAATCATGAAAACCGAAAATATCGAACGTATCTTCCTTTATATAACAATACGTATAGAGCCGCGCTTTTTTGCCGTTTTCCAATCGTGCCGCCGTATTTGCCGTTACATAGCAGCAAAATCCCACTCCGCCGGTGTCTATCACCGCGATGTTGGGCGCAGCAAGCAAAACGATACCTTCTAAATAGTAGAACATAAAGAGCCTCCCCCGTATATATTTAAAAGAGAGCTTGCGTTTCTGGCATGGCAGATGGCAAGAGCGAGCGCGTCAGACGCGTCGTCCGGCTTCGCCACTTCTTTAAGATTCAAAAGGCGCCTTACCATTTCCATCATCTGTTTCTTATCGGCTCTGCCGTACCCCGTGACAGCCTGCTTAACCTGAAGCGGAGTATATTCAAACATCGGGATACCGGCTTTTTCCCCTGCAAGTATAGCGACCCCGCGCCCATGGGCAACAGAAACGGCAGTCTTTTGATTAGTATTGAAAAAAAGCTCCTCCACCGATATGGCGTCCGGCTTGAAGCTTGAGATCAACTCTGTCACATCATCGTATATCTGCGAGAGACGAACAGACAGCCGCTGATCCGCGCTCGTGGAAATGACGCCGTATCTCACCGGCTTATGTACATTACCGTTTACCGAGATGATGCCGAATCCCACTGTCGCGATACCGGGATCTATGCCCATTATTACCATAAACTTGCTCCTGCCTTTCTTTCCGCTACTATTTTAACACATTTAAGCAGCCAATATCAACCACCGGCAGAAGCCGGAAGCCGATTTAACTTTCCCGGATTTCACATATTTCTATTTGGGGCATACACTGTATTGAAGTCATTTATTGATGCCGTGCATCAATACACAATTCCAAAAAGGAATATGCTTTAATATAATTTTGAGGAGGAACATACATGCCACCCAGGGTTTTACCAGGACCGATTCAGGAAGATGCGTGTATCAGAGAAGCTGTATGCGTACATACCCGAAAAATATACGATTCATGCAAAGATAAGGACTGTATCGATGAGCTGAGAGTTTATCCGACAGTCAATTCTATTCCCATTTTAGACAGCGCCGTAAGCGTCCGTCCGAAAAGTGCCGAGCTTCTGTATGTCACATCGGACGTTGAGGAAGTCTCCTTTAACAGGGGATATTACACTATAGATCTCCGGTTCTTTTATAAAATTATAGGGGACGCCTCAACTTTGGCGAACAGATTTACCGAATTCAGCGGGCTTGCTATCTTTGACAAGCGCGTGATCCTTTTCGGCAGCGAGGGAAACGCTAAAATCTTCTCGTCTGATACGGTGCTTGGCGGTCTGGACGTTCAGGCTTTGAACAGCACTAATCTGCCCACGGCTATCGTCGAGGCTGTCGACCCCATCATTTTAAGCCTCAAGCTTGTGGATACCTGCAACTGCTGCCCGGTAAGCAGCGGCGATATCTTTGAGATACCGCAGTTTATTGCTGACGCTTTTGACAGTCCGATCTCTACTGAAATCGGCGCAAGAACGCTTTTAGTCACGCTTGGTCAGTTCTCTATCGTACGCTTAGAGAGAGACACCCAGCTTCTTATCCCGAGCTACGATTACTGCATGCCGGATAAGGAGTGCGTATGCAGCAATAACGATGATCCGTGCTCATTGTTCAGCAAGATATGCTTCCCTGTCGATGAATTTTTCCCGCCGGATACCTTAAATTCTCCGGAGTGCTACAGGGACGCATTGAACATCAATAATCGCTGAGCATATTTTAAAGCAATAAGCCGACGCGTATGCGCCGGCTTTCTGCTTTATGCGCAAAAACCGCATCCTGCGGCGCAGGAGGTATTCGGCACATAAAAAACGGGCGATCCGATATTAAAAGAGGACCGCCCGTTTTCTTTTTATATTCATACCGCTGATTACAGAAGTACTATTCCCGCGTTTTTGCACGCTTCAATCGTCTGCTTATCCCACAGGCTCACCTGTACCTCGCCTATATGCGCAGTGCCTATCATGAGCATGCACAGGCGTGACTGTCCAATCCCTCCGCCGATCGTAAGCGGCAGTTCTCCATTTAAAAGCAGCTTATGGAAATAACTCTCCTTCCGCTCCTCACAGTCGGCTTCTTTTAACTGCGACAGCAGCGATTTTTCATCTACACGTATTCCCATAGACGATATTTCAAACGCGTCTTTCAGCACTTCGTTCCATACGATTATGTCACCGTTCAGCTTCCAGTCATCATAATCGGGCGCTCTTCCGTCATGAGCTTTGCCAGACCTCAGCTTGCCGCCGATTTGCATAATAAACACCGTGCCGTATTCCCGTGCGGCTTCGGCTTCACGCTGACGCGGCGTAAGAGAGGGATACTTATCCTCCAATTCTTGCGACGTTATGAATGTGACGTCTCTTTTTATATTCGTCTTAAGCTCCGGAAAGGCTTCCTTCAGCTTTTCATTTGTATCGCACACCGCTCCGACTATAAGTCTTACTGTCTCCTTTAAAAAATCCTCCGTGCGCTCCCCGCGGCTTATGACGCGCTCCCAATCCCACTGGTCTACATACACGGAATGTGTATTATCAAGCTCTTCGTCGCGTCGGATAGCGTTCATATCG
>CALWWO010000124.1 GCA_944385265.1 uncultured Oscillospiraceae bacterium | reverse complement strand
ACCGGTATCGAGATAAACGAGTATACGGGCACGCTGGCAACTCCCGAATATAAGGAGGAAACCGTCGGCGACAGATGGTACGCCGCTGACAATCTGCTTACCGCTATCGGTCAGGGATATAGCTACTACACGCCTGTACAGCTTGCCAATTATACCGCCTGTATAGCAAACGGCGGCTCTCTTTACAAGACCACGCTGCTCGATCTCGTTATGAGCTCAGATTACAAAAACGTCGAATACACGCCCGAGTCTGAGCTTCTCAACACAATCGATAACTCGCAGGGCTATGTCTCCCTTCTTCAGGAGGGCATGAAAGCCGTCGTTACAGAGGGTACCGCAATGTCGTATTTCGCAGACTATCCGGTGCAGGTCGCCGCAAAGACCGGTACTGTACAGTCGAGCACCACAACATTCAACAACGCCGTCTTCGTGTGTTATGCGCCGGCGGACGAGCCTGAGATCGCCGTCTCCGTCGTCGTGGAAAAGGGCGGCTCCGGTGCAGCCGTCATACCGGCGGCAAAGGACGTGCTTGATTACTACTTCGCCGATTTTTACAGCGCCGACACAGCGGCGGAAAACGAGCTTTCAAGATAGGCGGATACGCGCAATCGTTCAGAATCTGTAAAGAACCGGTAAAAACGGCGGTAAATCCCGATTTTCGCCGATATACTGTGATATCCTGCTTGCAAACGGGCTTTTTGTTATATATAATTATTAGGTATCATCCGCAATGAATAAAACGGAGGTTTAAATGGGTACAGCCATAGTAGTCACATCCGGGAAGGGCGGAACGGGCAAAACGACAACGGCGGCTGCCGTCGCGTCGTGTATCGCCGCTCTTGGCAAAAAAACTCTTTGTTTGGACGCCGACGCCGGTCTTAAAAATCTTGATATCGCGCTCGGAATGTCCGATACAGCGCTGATGGATTTTTATGATGTCATCGAAGGAAGAGCGTCTCTTGAATATGCGTGCGCCTCTCATCCGCTTATCAAAAACCTGTACTTTCTGACGGCGCCTGTAAACATACCTCCTGAGGAGATCAGCCATGAGGGTATGAGACAGCTCATCTCTGAAATAAAGCGGAGTTTTGACTACTGTATAATAGACTGTCCAGCCGGTATCGGCGCGGGCTTCCGCCTCGCTGCTGAAAACGCTGATATCGCAGTTGTCGTCGCCTGCTGTGACGCATCAAGCCTGCGCGACGGGCAGAGAACGGTAACAGAGCTTTATTCGCTCGGCATTGAAAATGTTCGGCTTCTAGTGAACCGCGTAAGACCGCGTATGCTCCGGCGTATACGCGCGACTATAGACGATGTTATCGACACCGTCGGCGCGCGCCTTATCGGACTTGTATCTGAGGACGACGCCGTCACCCTCGCTGCAAGCGCGGGGATCCCTCTTATACTTTATAACAGTCAAAAAGCCGGGATGCAGTTTCTTCGCATATCAAGAAGGCTTATCGGGGACAAGGTCCCGATAGGAAAACTATAAAATAAGAAAGGGTGTGGTATAAGCATGAATATCGCCTTGATGGCTCACGACAGAAAGAAAGAACTTATGGTGCAGTTTTGTATCGCATACTGCGGGATATTGTCAAAGCACTCCATATGCGCTACCAGCACTACAGGAAAGCTCGTCTCAGAAGCTACAGGTCTTCCCGTTACGCGCTACCTCACATGCAGCCAGGGCGGTAATCAGCAGATCGGCGCCCTGATCGCATATAACGAGCTTGACCTTGTGATCTTCTTTTCAGACGCGCAGAGCAAGGAGTCTGTCGCAGAGGTGGCCGAGATATGTATGCTGTGCGATCAGCATAATATCCCATTTGCCTCGAATGTCGCGACTGCCGAATGTCTGATCCGCGGTCTTAAGGAAGGATACCTCGACTGGCGCAATATCATAAATCATAAAAAATAGCTTTGGCAGAACTTATGATGACCGGTATCCGCGCCGCTCCACTTCAAAAAAGCAAATATCAAACAGCGCCGGCAATTCATGCCGGCTTCTGGCGTTTAACGGGCTTTATCGGCGCGGCGGACTTGAATTTGTGCGGTAATCGCCGTATAATCTTGCGTACACGGCGCATATATGCGCCGGCGTAACGCGCGATGAAAATATGCCGCGTCGCGCGGCGGAATGGAGTGATACAGTGTGCACGCACACTATATCCATTTACATTGCCCATCGCCTCGCCCTCTCGGGCAACCGGCGATGATGGCTATTAATCCTCCATCCCGCCGGTTACTACTACAGCTTATTTCTATTTATGCCGCGTCGCGCGGCGGAATGGAGGATTATATAACATCATGGAAAAAATAAAACCGCGGACACTGTCCGGATTTATGGAGCTTTTACCGGCAAGGCAAGCCCAGTTTGAACGCATGGCGGAGACGCTTCGGCGCACATATTCGCTGTACGGCTTTACCCCGCTTGACACACCGCTCATTGAATCGTCGGAGATACTGCTCGCTAAAGGCGGCGGCGAGACGGAAAAGCAGATATACCGCTTTACAAAGGGAGACGCGGATCTCTCGCTTCGCTTTGACCTTACGGTGCCGCTTGCCAAATACGTCTCCATGTACTACGGGCAGCTGTCTTTCCCGTTCCGGCGGTATCAGATCGGCAAGGTGTACCGCGGAGAGCGCGCCCAGCGCGGCAGATTCCGCGAATTTTATCAGGCGGATATCGACATAATCGGCGACGGCAGTCTTGACATCATAAATGAGGCGGAGATACCGAGCATAATTTACAAGACGTTTACGTCCCTCGGACTTGACAGATTTGTGATCCGCATAAACAACCGCAAGGTGTTAAACGGATTTTTCGCCGTTTTAGGCATCGACGACAAGGCGAAAGACGTCATGCGGACGATAGACAAGCTCGA
>CALWWO010000123.1 GCA_944385265.1 uncultured Oscillospiraceae bacterium | reverse complement strand
AGGAATGCGTTGTATACATATCCGACGACGGTGTAAACGTAACGGTGCCCGCGCCTGTCGAAGGGCTTCCCACAGCGTCTGTCGCGCGGATAACAGAGATCATCACTTCTCAGACAGATTTTGCGGCGTCGGATTTATCGATCGTCGAAATAAAATAAAGATAAAACAAGATAAAACAGTTTATTTTTTCTGGACAATGTGATAAAATACTCGTAAATTGTTTATGCATGATAAGTATTGAGATAAACTTAGTTTGAAAGGACTGTGCGTAATCATGGGCGAGAATAAAGAGTACGTTTCCCATATTGAGGAAAAAGGCAATATAAACGTTGCGGAAGAAGTAATAGTAACGATAGTGGCTGACGCTGCCGCCGAGGCGGACGGGGTCGCGGGGCTTGCGGTTTCACCCGGTAAAGATGTGACGGAGCTGCTCGGAAAAAGAAGCCTGATAAAGGGAGTGAAGGTGCAGCTTGAGGATGAACAGCTTGTGATCGACGTATGTGTTATCACGCGGCTGGGCTACTCTATGACACAGGTGGGCGACTGCGTGCAGAACAAGGTTATACAGGCGGTCGAGTCCATAACCGGATTTGCCGTGAAAGCCGTAAACGTGCATATTTGCGGAATAATGCTTAACAAATAATGAACTGAGGGTTGCCCTATAGGGCAGCCCTTGAGTTGCTTTCTTTTAAATATAAAATCTGTGATAAGGATATACGATATATGACAAGAACTGCGGCAAGAGAAATAGTGATGCGCCTTTGCTTTGAACTGTCCGCTCAAGGATGCGCGGCGGAGGAAATACTCGACACGTTCTTTGATGACGAATATTATAAAACGCTCGCCGCCGAGGATGAGACATTTAAGGAATTGCCGGACGAGAAGCAGAGAGAATATATTGACAGGCTTGTAAAAGGGCTTGCGGAGCACAGCGCGGAGCTTGACGCTTATATAGAAAAATATTCCGCGGGTTGGAAATTTTCAAGAATATCAAGAACGGCGGTGGCGATAATGAAAACCGCCATGTTTGAAATACTTTATGTGCCGGAGGTTCCTAAGAAGGCTGCCATAAACGAGGCGGTAGAGCTCGCTAAAAAGTATGAGGAACCGGCTACAGTGCCGTTTATAAACGGTATTCTTGGCGCTTTTGTGAAGGGTGAGGCTTTGGAGCTATGAGAGAGATAGTTGTCGCTTTTGACACGAGCAATTACACGACCTCGTGTGCTTTTTTTGACGGTGAGACGGGAGAAAATTCAAGCCGTCTGTTAGATGTAAAACAAGGGCAGTTGGGGCTTCGTCAGTCGGAAGCCCTTTTTTCTCATGTGAAAAGGCTGCCTGAAATAGTTCAGAAGCTGGGCATAGATCCTGCTAAATATAAGATAGTCGCCGTCGGGGCGAGCACAAAGCCGAGAGAGACGGGGGATTCGTATATGCCATGCTTTCTCGCGGGAGCTTCTCAGGGAGAGGTGCTTGCAAAAATGCTCGGCGTACCGTTTTGTGCGTTTTCGCACCAGCAGGGGCATATAGCGGCGGCTGCATGGTCGGCCGGGCGGGAGGAACTGATGGACATGCCCCATCTTGCCTGGCACCTGTCGGGCGGCACGACGGAGCTTCTATATGTAAGACCTTATAAAACGGCTGTCGTGTGCGAGATCATAGGGAAAACGACCGATGTTTCGGCAGGGCAGCTCGTCGACAGGACGGGGCAGATGCTCGGATTGGGATTCCCTGCGGGCAAGGAGCTTGACAGACTGGCGACCTCTGCCGATAAAACGCTGCAATACGTACCGAGATTTGACGGACTTGAATTTTCCCTGTCGGGTGTGGAGCATAAGATGAAGCAGCTTTGCCAGTCTGGAGAAACTCCGGAAAATATCGCGCGGTTTTCGATAGCTTCGATAGTTGCCACCGTTAATAAGGCGACAGAGCGTGCGACCCGAAAATATGGGGATATACCTGTGCTGTATTCCGGCGGCGTCGCATCAAACTCGCTTTTAAGGCAGCAAACGCCGGACGGGATATTTGCCGCGCCGCAGTTTTCAACCGACAACGCAATGGGCTGCGCAATACTTACGTACAGAGCTTTTAAAGCCGGAGAATATGATGGAAAATAAAATATACAGTGTTTCGGAGATAAACAATTATATAAAGAATATTTTAGACGGCGATCCGCTGCTGAATTCCCTGTATGTGAGGGGCGAGCTGTCAAATTATAAGGTGTACCCATCCGGTCATCATTACTTCACGCTTAAGGATCAGGAGGGGGCGATCCGCTGCGTTATGTTCAGATCGAACGCGTCAAAGCTGAAATTCCGACCGGAAAACGGCATGAAGGTGATATTGTCAGGACGGATTACCGTATATCCTCGAGACGGGGCGTATCAGATGTACGCGACCGGCATCACGCCGGAGGGCGTAGGCGACCTCCACCTGGCTTACGAGCAGTTAAAGGAAAAGCTGTTCAAAGAAGGGCTTTTTGCAAGAGAGCTTAAAAAGCCGATACCGGAGTATCCGGAGAAAATTGCTGTGATAACGTCGTCTGCCGGCGCGGCTGTCAGAGACATCATAAGGGTGCTTAGAAAGCGCTATCCTCTGGCAAAGGTCATTTTGCTTCCGGTGCGCGTACAGGGCGAGCAGGCTGCGGCTGAAATAGCCGGCGCGATAAGATACGCAAACAGGCATGATATAGCGGACGTTATAATTACCGGACGCGGCGGCGGCTCGCTGGAGGAACTGTGGGCGTTCAACGAGGAGATCGTCGCAAGAACGATATTCGCGTCGAAAATACCGGTGATATCGGCTGTCGGTCATGAGCCGGATGTGACGATATCGGATTTTGTAGCAGATCTGCGCGCGGCGACGCCGTCAAACGCGGCGGAGCTTGCCGTTCCCGATATGACGGAGTTGCGTGATATGCTGTCAGGCATGGAGATACGGATAAATCAGGCGCTTGCGCATGAGCTTAAAGCACTGCGCCGCAAGATCGATGAGCTGTCCGAAAAGCGGGTGCTTCAAAACCCGATAAATTATGTAGAGGATAGGCGGCAGCAGCTTGATTATTTGCAGACGGGGCTTATCTCCGCTGTAAACATCAGAATAGCAGACAGCAAGAGGATATATGCGGAAAATGCGGCGAAGCTTGACGCGTTAAGCCCTCT
>CALWWO010000122.1 GCA_944385265.1 uncultured Oscillospiraceae bacterium | reverse complement strand
GTATATCACCTTCCCGCCCTCGTTGTTAGGTCCATCGCCCTCTTCCTCTGTATCCGGCGCGCCGTCGTTGTGCGGGCCATAGTCCGTGTCGTTGTTGTCCGTCACACCGTCGTTGTTCGGTCCGTAGTCCGTGTCGTTGTAGTCCGTCACACCGTCATTGTTCGGTCCGTAGTCCGTGTCGTTATAGTCCGTCACACCGTCGTTATTCGGTCCGTAGTCCGTATCGTTGTAATCCGTCGCACCGGTCACAGTCTGAGATATCGCCTTATGTTCCGCTTTGAAAACCTTGCCGGTCACAGCATCGATATCATATTCGTACTCGGTTCCGTTTGCCGTGAACTCAAGCTCGAAAACAGGCGTTCCGTCGTCGTGGTCAAATTCCTTATCCTCAAACACGGCGTCGGCTGCGTTGACATTCGCCTGTGCAAGCGCTATTTCCTGCGCTTTTTCCAGCGTGATATAGGGAGAAGGCTCTCCGTTTTTGGCGTATGCCGGGTCATAATCATCGCCGTCTATCGTCACGACGCCTGAGGAGAGGCTGAGACCCTTTACTGCGTTTTGCGTGCTCGCGCTCATATCATTTAGGAAATTATCGCTCGGCAGTACGGAGCCGGGCTCTATCTGAAGGACAATGTTCCTTTTATTGCCGTCGATGTCATAGGCGAAATATCCTGCCTCGTTTATCTCGACGATGAGATCCTCTAAAACATCGTCGCAGCTTTTGCCGATATAATCCTGATATGCGGAGACGATGGCTTCGCCGTCCTCATTTTTACCTGTCAGAGCGGTCACCTTGCCGTCTTTGTTGTAGTCGATCTGGATCTCGGGGTTTACGCTGAGTATCAGCGTACCTGTGTCTTTAAGCGCGCTTCCCTCCGTCGCCGCTCCGTTTCCGCAGCCGGTCAAAAGAACTGTTAAAACAGCCAGGGAAGATACCGCCGCCAATAACTTTCTTCTTAATTTCATATTTGTTACTCCTCTCGGTTTTTATTTCAGGTTTTCTGCCTTACACTTACAGATTACGCAGCCGCATCTGCAAAACCGGGGTGGGTGGAAAAATTTTTTTCTGAATATTTTTCAGTCGTCGTCTCCGTCATAGTCGGACGCGGCGTTTTCAGGGTCGTAATCGGTGTTCCCGTCGGTGTAGTTCGAATCTCCGCCGGTATCGCCGTAATTACTGTTCCCGTCATAATTGCTGTCGCCTGCGGCAGGGACGTTTCCACCGGTAGAGGTGTTCCCGCTCGGCGGCGTGCCGCCTGTAGACGTGTCAGCCGGCGGCGGAGTATAATCTGTAACTCCATCGCTGCCCGCGCCGTAATCCGTGTCATTATATTCCGGCTGCGGCACAGTGGAACTGTAATCGGAGCTTCCGTATCCTGAATCGCCCGCCGGCGGGGCGACGCTGCTCTGTCCCGATGAGGACGTATCCTCCGGAATATCATCATCCGGTATCGTCTGGTTTGATGTCGAATCCGGCGAGGATGTGGACGAATCTTCCGTATTTTCACCTTGTACCGGCGCGCCGTAATCGACTATCTCGATAACTACGGTTATCCTGCCGTCCAAATGCTTTGTGATATTCTCACGCAGCTCGACGCCGTATTCCTGAAACAGTACATCGTCCGGCGTATCTATAGAAAACGATATCCTGCCGCCCTCGGATAAAAATCCCATATCGATGGCGCGGTCGATAAGCTCGTCAGCGACGGTAGTCTTATCCTTGCCCCTGCCGTTATACCCCTCGACAAGGAGCTCACCGTCCTTGTTCGTGCCGTATACGCCCACGACCGTCCCCTGTCTATTGAGGTCCATCTGCACCTCCGGATTTATCGACAGGTAAATAGACGAATACGCGCGCAAATAGTTCTCGTAATAACTGAAGCCGAGCAGCAGCGCGATGCATGCGGCGATGACCGCGACGGCGGAATATATCCTGCGCGCCGCATTATGTGACGGCGCGTCGCGCATGAGGACGGGAGCATATACCGTCTGCCCGACGGAGTAGCGGAAATTCGCCGCCTTTACAAAGCGCCCCTCCTCGTCTAAAAGCACGGCATATCCGGTGTGACATTCCATTACCATATAGCTCATTTCGCCGCCGCCCCTTTCATGACTTGTTTCAAATGTCCTCGGATTATTTCAAATCCATTCGTATAAATGAGGAGAAGCGCAACCATGTATTTACGGTGTCTCTCCAACGTCTTGCGCTCCACTCCGGATTGCATAAGGCGCGATATCGGCAGCCGCCGCATTTTTAAAAGCTCGTCGAGTATATCGGGGTTTTCGTATGCGTATTGAAGCGCCCTGCGGCACGCCTCAAGCGTTCGCCGCTGCTTCGGGCAATTTTCGGCTACATCTGTCAGACTTACGCCGAAATCTTTCATCTGCGCCGACAGCTCTTCGATCTCAGCCCGCGTTGCATCTCGTGTTTCAAGCTCGTCGCAGCGGTCCCTTTCGTCGGCTATCGTGTTGCCAAGCGGCGCGTCTCCGTCAAGAACAGGTGTATCGAGCGATATTACGCCGCGGTGCCTTTGTTCTTTCCTGTGATAATCGATAAGACGGCTTTTTATAAGCATTGCCGCGTATTTCAAAAATGCTCCTCGAATACGCGAATATCCGGAAACAGCCTCATGAAAGGCGATCATGGCGATACTCAGCTCATCGTCCTGCCCCTCTATAGGCGGACGTTTTAAAAATCGCGCCGTCTCCGCCTTGATAAAAGGCATATAGGCGGCGATAAGCCGATCGGCAGCGTCTGCGTCTTCTTTCGCCGCATACACCTGCTGAATGATCTTATGCTCGTCGTTCATGCAAAGTCTCCCCTCCTCATATATAGAGATACGGACCCCGTTTTTAAAAAACGGGGTCGGCGCGGCGGATTTTTCTTCGATCTTCTTTGGTACAATAAAATATCCTGTATACGGTCGAGGTGAAATCATAATCAAATAAAATATTTGTAAAGTTTGAGTAAATTGCATGTTTATATGCCGCGCGATATTTGAGCGCCATCTACCGGACAATCAAGAGACGGCAGTTCTTTTGCCTGTCAGCGCGAATATTTTTTAATCTTCTGTTTAGTTCGGCATCTTTTTATCAGTTAACATAACGCTTTACAAAGATAGCGCCGCAAGCTTAAATTTGTATCAAAAATGCTGAAATCGACGCTTAAATGCTTGCCCGTGAAAAAAAATAATGATATAATTTTTTAGAAGGCATAAAATCCCATTTTTACGGGAAACATAAAATTCCATTTACGAAAGGATGATAACTATGACTAATTTATTTGATCTCACCGGTAAAATCGCGCTTGTAACAGGCGGGTCCTCCGGACTGGGCGTTCAGTTTGCAAAGGCGCTTGCGCGTCAAGGCGCGGACGTCGCCATCTGCGCGCGCCGTGTTGATCGCCTTGAGGCTGTTAAAAAGGAAGTTGAAGCACTTGGCGTGCGCTGCGAAGCGTATAAGTGCGACGTGCTGAATATGGACGATATCAAAGCAGTTGTCGCAGCGGTAGAGGCGGACTTTGGGCGTATCGATATACTTGTAAACAACGCCGGCGTCGGCGACACGGCTCCTGCCGAGGAAATGACTGACGATACGTGGAACCGCGTCATCGCCACAAACCTGAGCGCCGTTTACTTCTGCGCGCGCGAGGTCGGTAAAGTCATGCTCAAGAACGGGTACGGCAAGATCATTAACATCGGCTCGGTACACAGTGAAGTCGTCATGAGCCCCAATACATGGCCTGTGACCGCATATGCAGCGGCTAAGGGCGGCGTAAAGATGCTCACAAAAGGTCTCGCCGCTGAGTGGGCAGGTCGCGGCATAACCGTAAACGCAATCGGTCCCGCTTACTTCAACAGCGAGATGACCGCTTCCATCCTTGAAAACGGCGACGCTTTCAATGCCGTAGCGAACGCTTACTGCCCGATGAAACGTCCCGGATACGAGGGCGAGCTTGACGGCGCGCTGATCTACTTCGCGTCTGACGCTTCCTCTTACACCACCGGTCAGCTTCTTGTCGTTGACGGCGGCTGGACCACCATCTGATCTGTCTATTTACACGAAATGAATGAATTCCTCTCCCCAAAACGGGGTAGGGCAGTAAAAGACGGTGGACATTTTCATGTCCGCCGTCTTTTTATTGTCCGCGGCGAGCTCTCCTGCCGCGGCTTTTTATTTTCTGGCGCTCTGTTATGGGCGGCTTGCTGGCGGAGACGCTGTATGCCGCGGGCGCCGTTATATGCTGCGGGAAGCGCCATTTTGTCTTTTATATAAGACCTCTCTTGTTCATGCAAGGCGGCAAACAAATCTAAACTGCAATAAAGCGCACGCCCGGCGGGAAATATAGCCTTTCCGGGCACGTTTATATATTTATGTACGTTATTTACGCGTACAGCCGGTTTTTGCTATTGACAAATCGAATCACCGGCGCTGATATGAAGTTAGCTTCACGAGAAGTTAACTTCATATCAATCGGAGGAAGCTCATGAAAACGAAGGTAAAGGAATTACGGACGGCTGCGAAAATGACACAGCAGCAATTAGCCGATCTTGTCCACGTCTCTTCGAGGACGATCATTTCGATCGAAAAAGAGCAGTATAGCCCGTCTTTAATGCTGGCGTATAGAATGGCTGAGGTATTCGGCGTAACTGTTGAGGAGCTGTGCTGTCTTAAGGAAAACAAGGAATCGGAGGATAAGCAGTATGAAGATATATAACAAGAAAGGGTTTGTCTTAGGTGTGATATGGACCTTTTTAGCAGTCTGGAATATCATACTTGATTTTAGTTCGCCGGACTCTAATTCGCTTGTCCAGATAAAGGACAGTATCTTATCCGTATTTTTGCTTTTGCTTGGAATAACCTCATTTTTCCGGGCGTTTTCCAAAAAGGCGACAAGGGAAGATATCATCGAACAGCGCGACGAAAGAAATCGTTTGATAAATTACAAAAGCAAGTCAAGAATGTTAGACATCGCGTACAGTGTTTTGTTCGTATTTATGGTTTGCGGCATGATCGGTTTTAAAACGACTGCAAATATGGTGTGGTTTGCTGTTTTTATCATTCCGGGTTTTCTTTTGGGATTATTTCTTATCGTTGAGATATTTGTCAAGCTGTATTATGAAAGACATGAGTAGGAGGAAAAATCTATGAAGCAGCCGTCGAGACAGAGACCGGTAAAAGATGAACGCGACGAACAGATCGATGTGCAGGCAAAAAGCCACGCACTGGAATACATCGTTACCGCGACCCAGATCCTGACCATTATGTGTCTGATCAAGGGAAATTCCGCGTGGAAAGGCAGTCTGTCCCTGCTGTTTTTTGGGGTGGCGTTCGGGCTGTTCTATAAGTATCAGCAGTATAAGGAGAGACCTTATCTATATGTTGGCGCGGCATTTCTCATTGTCGGGATCGCGCTGATGATCTGGTTTGGGATCACAGGTTAAAGCGGCGATACAGACAGTCGGGCTTAAAGCCATGCTGCGCACTATAACAGGCGGCGGAAAATTTCCGCCGCCTGTTATAATTTCCTTTCATATTTCTGTATATCGCACGCCGCGTTCTCATGGCGGATACGCTCTGATGTGTTTGTAAGCTTATTGTTCCTTCGCCCCAAAGCTCTCGCGCAAACGTTCAAGAAACATCTCCGCCGCAGGTGAAAAGATCTGATACTTCTTCCATATGATATTGAGGTCAGATTCCAGCTTCGGTCTCAGCGGACGGAAGCACAGCTCGCTGCTTTCCGACGTGTTTGTAAGCTTATCGAGCGTTATGGCGTATCCCAGTCCCGCCTCTACCATAATAGCCGCATTGTAAACCAGATTGAACGTCGTCACGATATCAAGCCGCTCAAAATCCTTGCCGAACCAATCGGCAAACCTGTTTCCGATAGTTTTCGGCGAAATAGCCTGCCGCGAGCATAGCACCGGCACTCCCATGAGATCGTCTTTCTCTATAAACTCCTTTTTAGCGAGGGGGCTGTCTTTCCGCATGATAATGCCCCACGTATCCTTTTCCGGGATGTTCATATAGTCGTATTTTGTCAGATCGGCAGGCTGGATCAAAATACCGAAATCTATAAGTCCCTTGTCAAGCCGCTCCGTCACGTCCTGCGCGTTGCCGCTGTACAGATGATATCGTATATTCGGATAATCGTCGCGCAGGCTTTTCGCGATGTCCGCAATACGTCTGATCGCCTTCGTCTCGCCGCCGCCGATATAGATATCTCCGGCGACCGTGTTCTCCATTGCCGTAAATTCCGCCTCCGTCTTATCGACCATGGCGATTATCTCCTCCGCCCGCTTTCTCAAAAGTACGCCCTCCGGCGTAAGCGTCACCCGCCGGCTTTTCCTGATCAAAAGCTGCTGTCCCAGTTCCTCCTCCAGCTCATGTATCTGGCGGGACAGCGTCGGCTGGGTCAAATGAAGAAAATTAGCCGCGCTTGTGATATTCCCTTCTCTTGCGACGGCAAGAAAATAGCGAAGCACCCTGATTTCCATATCGCACCGCCTCCTTTTACCTATAATTTTCTGTATTTTCTGTCTACTGCTCAATTTGGCAAGGAGAAATAGCGTAGATCAAACGCATAATAACTATGATACAGTTATTATACATCTATTATGAAATGCCTGTAAAGCATATCACGGAATAAAAACAAAGTATTTGTTATTTTGCGGATAAGGAAATAAAATAAAGGCGTAAGGAGGCGGCAATATATGAAAGCACTCACAGACGAGCGTATTTTCAAAATACGGAGAAATTTGTCGGACGCCGGATGCAGCGCCTCTCTCATCGCACGGTTTTTGGAACTGGAACAAAATAAAAATCGCAAAGAGCAGTACCGGCTGCTGTGCCAGCACAGGCTCTCTCTTTTAGATAAGCTGCATAAGTGTCAATATAAAATAGACTGCCTCGATCACATGGTCTACTCCATGCAGAAAGAGGACGAAAATGAAACGGAGGATATATAAAATGGAAGAAAAATTGATTTTGACGGAAGAATGGGACAAAACATTTCCAAAGAGCGATAAAGTCGCGCACCGCAAGGTGACTTTCAGAAATAGATACGGCATTACTCTTGCAGCCGATTTATACGAGCCGAAAAATTCCTCGGGCAAGCTCGCAGCCATCGCGGTGTGCGGTCCGTTCGGCGCGGTGAAGGAGCAAGCCTCCGGGCTTTATGCGCAGGCCATGGCTGAAAGGGGATTTCTCACGATCGCGTTTGACCCGTCCTTTACCGGTGAAAGCGGCGGAAATCCGCGTTACATGGCGTCCCCTGATATAAATACTGAGGATTTTCAGGCTGCTGTCGATTTCCTGTCCGTGCAGAAGGGCGTCGATCCGGAGAAAATCGGCATAATCGGTATATGCGGCTGGGGCGGACTTGCGCTCAACGCCGCCGCTATCGACACGCGTATAAAAGCCACCGTCGCCTCTACTATGTACGACATGTCCCGCGTAAACGCGAAAGGATATTTCGACGCCGAGGATTCAGCCGACGCGCGGTATGCAAAAAAGCAGGCGCTTAACGCTCAGCGTATCGAGGATTATAAAAACGGAAGCTACGCTCTCGGCGGCGGCGTGGTCGACCCTCTGCCGGAGGATGCTCCGTTCTTTGTAAAGGATTACTACGACTATTATAAAACGAGCCGCGGGTACCATCCGCGCTCCCTCAATTCAAACGGGGGCTGGAACGTCACCGGCTGCATGTCGTTTTTGAATCAGCCGATCTTACAGTACTCTAACGAGATACGCAGCGCCGTGCTCGTCATACACGGAGAAAAAGCGCACTCCTGCTATTTCGGGAGGGACGCGTACGCCGATATGGTGAAGAATAACCCCTACGCCGATAATAAAGAGCTCATGATAATCCCGGGCGCCGTGCATACCGATCTGTACGACAGGATGGACGTCATCCCGTTTGATAAAATGACGGAATTTTTCCGCAAAGCCATGCAGTAAATAAAAACGCTTTTGCGTATAATCTGCGCGCCGGATATGCCGGCGCGCAGAAACGAGGGCGGCGTATTGAACGGCTTAGCGTACAAGCTCTTAAAAAATCAAAACATCCCGCGAGGTCACGATTTGTAAGACCTTGCGGGATGTTTATTATACCGCTCCGGCTACGCCGGGACGGTATAACGCGCCTTATTTTTTTGCTTCCTCCGCCTGCTTTGCCGCGTCATTCACACAGCGCAGCGCATTCAAGCTGCGCGGATAGCCGATATACGGCAGGCACTGCGAGATGATCTTGATCAGAAACGTCTTGTCGTTTCCGATGCGTATATTTGCCGCCGCATGCGAGGTGAGCTGCGGCTCGCACCCGCCCTGAGCCGAGAGGAAGCAGAAGGTTATCATCTCGCGTTGGTTGTAGTCAAGTCCGCGGCGCGTATAATAATCGCCGAAGCAGTTGCCCGACAGCCATTTGTTTATATGGCGGCTCTCTTCCGGTCCGGACTGTGAAAAACCGCGCATAGATTCGCCAAAAATATCGACCTGCGTCTGCTCTCCCTTGGAAATCCTGTCCTCCATCGTCGTCGTCGCCTGTCCCTCCAGCGGAAGAGCTATCCCCTGCGCCGAAAAGACGTCGTTCGTTGCGCCGAAAAACGGCGCCACCCTGCCTATGCCGAGGTAAGCGACCGCCTGATACATTATCTCTTTTACCTCCACCGGAGTTACGCCGAGATTCAGCGCGGCGGGCAGCATCACCTTATACATATCAACGCTTTGGCTGCCGATAAGCGTCGCGAGGATCGCCATCATCCTTGTGCGGTCGTCAAGATCATCGTTGTTTACCACCTCGTCGAACGCGAAATTTTCAAACCGTTCAGTAAATTCGGCGTCCGTACCCGAAAACGGAAGCTTATTGCCGCCGAATGCCTTATCGACATATTTTTCTGCCTTTGCTGTAATATTCATCACAATTCACCTATCCTTTACATCAGTTATCCTTAAAATACTCCGCGATCTCCTTCATCCGTGCGTTTTGAGCGACGCTAAACGGACATCTTTTGTCGCAGCGACCGCAGGATAAGCACGCGTCCGCCTTTACCGTCAGCTTTTCATAATGGTTTGCAGCCATCCTGTCGCCCGCAAGAGCGAGGTCATAGTATTTATTCACAAGACCTATATCGATACCGGCGGGACATGGCTGGCAGTGGTTGCAGTAAACGCAGCTCCCCTGTGCCGAAGCCGGAGTGAACCTGCCGACGATAGAGTAGTCTTTTTCCTCCGCCGGCGCGTCTGCAAACCCGAGCAGAGCGTCAAGATCCTCAATCCCGCGCACACCAGGCACGACCGTAAGCACGCCGGGGCGGTCGAGCGCATATTGCAAGCACTGAAACCGCGTCATCGCGGCGTTAAACGGCGATGTTTTCGCCTCCAGCAGCTTGCCGCCGTGAAACGGCTTCATGACCGATATGCCCACCCCTTCGGCTTCGCAGCGGCGGAGAAGCTGCGCGCGCTCGGCTGTGGTGCCTATTCCCAATTCGTCCCCTTTTTCCAGATCGTACGCCGGATTTATGGAGAACATCATGAGATCCGCTATCCCCATATCGAGTATCTTATTTGCGACGGACGGGGTATGTGAGGAAAAGCCTATGCGGCGGACGCGTCCGCTCTCCCGCTGCTGCTTCAAATAATCCAGTATACCGCTCTCCGTCAGCTTTGCGATATCCCCATCCTCGTCGACGCAGTGGAGAAAGCCGAAGTCGGCATAGCCCGTTCCAAGCGTCTCAAGCTCCCACTCGAAGGTGCGCCGGACAGTATCAATATCGCGCGACCAGCCGTATTCTCCTTTTTCGTTGTAAACTGCGCCGAAATGGAGCTGAAAAAACACGCTCTCCCGCCGTCCCGCGATCGCGCGTCCGAACGGCGCGTATACGTTTTTTCCGCCGGCGCAGAGGTCGAAAAAATTTATCCCGTTTTCGATCGCCTTAGCGATTACCGCCTCGATCTCCTCATCGGAGCTGCCTTGGATACCGCCAAGACCGAGACCGAGCACGCTGAATTTTTCATCCTCGCCGCCGCGCGGCAAACGCCTGTATTCCATATAAAATCCTCCTTACGCGTCAAACTGCGCGGCGCAGTCGCGAAGCCATTCGATCACCGGGATCTGCTGCGGACATGCGCTTTCACACTGACCGCAGGCAATGCAGTCGGACGCTTTGCCGCCGTTTTGAACAGCGCGGGCATAATCTCTGTTTCCATCCTCCGTTCTGTTCCACAAAAGCTGCTTGTTGCGGGCTGAAAAGATATCCGGTATCGGGATATTCTGCGGGCAGCCCGCCGTGCAGTAACGGCACGCTGTGCACGGGATGGATTTCATCGCGTTTATTATCTCCTGCGCTTTTTCGACGGCGGCGCGTTCTTTTTCATCAAGCGGGCTGAAATTTTTCATGTAGGAGATATTGTCTTCCATCTGCTCTATATTTGACATGCCGGAGAGGACTGTGATGATCCCGTCAAGAGACGCAGCGTAGCGTATTGCCCATGAGGCAAACGACACGTTGGGATCGGCTGCGCGGAATATGTCGCATACCTCAGCCGGCGGCTCCGCTAAAACGCCGCCCTTTACCGGCTCCATGACCACAATGGACTTATTATGCTTTCTCACCACCTCATAGTTTGCCCGCGCCGTCACGTTCGGGTTTTCCCAGTCGGCGTAGTTTAACTGAAGCTGCACGAATTCCGCGTCGGGATGCTCGGTCAAAAGCTTGTCGAGCAGCTCCGGTCCGGCGTGGAACGAAAAGCCCCAGTGCTTTATAAGCCCCTTTTCCTTCTGCTCCTTCACGAAATCCCAAAGCCCGTATTTGTCATAGAGCGTGTAGTTGTCCGCCTGAAGCGCATGGAGCAGGTAATAGTCAAAATATCCGGCGCCGGTGCGCTCAAGGCTGGTGTAAAACTGCTGCTTTGCGCTCTCCTCGTCGTGAGCGCCAAGCCACGCGCACAGCTTTGTGGCTAACGTATAGCTGTCGCGCGGGTAACGGTCCACAAGCGCCTCTTTTACCGCAAGCTCGGAATCGCCGCCACCGTATACGTACGCCGTATCGAAATACGTCTGCCCGGCGTCTATGAATTTATCGACCATCTGCTTTGTTTCCTCGATATCGATCTTACCGTCCTCTTTTCTTGGCAGACGCATAAGTCCAAAGCCCAATTTCGGTGTGTTTTCCGCAAAATATCTTTCCATGTCGCACTTTCTCCTTTCTAGTTTTTATTTACTGTCTTGTCGTTTTTCTTTATTGTATCGCCTGCTTTGCCCAATCGGAAATCGTTTTTTCAGAGCTTTCTACACGGTGTCCGAAAACAGCGAGCCCGGGATTGGCACTATGTACGGTCTTTTTGCCATCATCCAGGCTAAAGATATCTGCGCGGGAGTTGCGTTTTTCTCCTTTGCCGTATTTTCTATAAGAGCCAGCAGCTCCGCATTCTGCGCGATACCCTCTTTTGAAAACTGCGGCATTGATCCTCTGAAATCAGCGGAGCTCCGCTCAAATTGCGAATCGTCGCGATATCTGGCGCTTAAAAACCCGTTGGCAAGCGGACTGAACGCCACGAATCCCACTTTCAGCTCCTCCAGCACGGGAAACAGCTTTTCATAGTCGCGGTACATCATAGACAGTCTGTTCTGTATCGCTGTAACGCGGCATACGGCGTTTGCCCGCCGCAGATATTCCTCATTTGCCTCCGATATGCCCCAATGGGTGATCTTGCCCTCTTTTATCAGCTCTGCCATAGTCTCGCCCACCTCTTCCGGCTCTGTTTTAGGGTCGATACGGTGCTGATAATACAGATCTATATGGTCGGTTTGAAGCTTTTTAAGGCTCCCCTCTACCGACCTGCGGATAGTCTCGCGGCTGCTGTCCAGCTCCAGATGGTCGCCCATGTGGCGCACGCCGCATTTCGTCGCTAAAACTATCCTGTTGCGATACGGCTTCAGCGCCGCTCCCACCAGTTCTTCGTTATAGGCTATGCTGCCGTCCGGATTTACGCCGGTGTAACATTCAGCCGTATCAAACATGGTGTAGCCCATATCTACGGCTTTTACAAGCAGCTCCGTCATCTCTTTTATATCTGCCGGTGCGCCGAAAGCGTGGGTCATTCCCATGCAGCCCAAACCGACGGCGGAGACAGTCAGGTCTTCTCCCAAAATTCTCGTATTCATAAAAAATCCTCCTTTTCGCTGTTCTCCGCACCGCCGCCATATTAAACGCAAATGCAAAATCCCCCTGTTTATTCCGCTATTCTCGATCAGACTTGCGGGGGATTTTGCGTTGATGCAGCTTATATGAAAACAGACCGCTTTTAAATAACTTCCGTTTCGGCAGCGCAGAAGCTTTTCACGTACGGCGGGGATAGCCCTTTTACCTTTTATAATTTTATTATAAAAAACCGCCGTCATTTAGGAAGTATCGATCCGTTATGCAGTAGTTACTTAAAGGTTAACAGCGAAAACGTCCATCCACCACCGTTCTTTATACCGCGAGGGATGGAAATACTTGAATATTAGAG
The DNA here is from genome assembly GCA_944385265.1 of uncultured Oscillospiraceae bacterium. The sequence goes on along the minus strand of CALWWO010000122.1, from coordinate 7,115 downwards.
AAAACTCACTCTGTCGGGACGCATACAGAAATTTTGCCGTCTCATCACGCCCGCTCTATTGCCTGACTGCCTGTGGACCAGACATGCTGTTCCTTAGCGCTTGACGGGGTGTTCTGCGCCATAACGCCCACGAGCTTATGCGGTATATACGCCTCTTCAAGATATGCGATCTCCTCTGCCGTAAGCGTAAGCTCCACGGCACGCGCCGCGCCCTCTATATGCTGCGGCTTTGTCGCCCCCACCACCGGGGAGGTAACTTTCGTAAGCAGCCACGCAAGCGATATCTCCGTCATGGACGCTCCGCGTTTTTCGGCAAGCTCCGCAACGCGGTCGATTATCACTTCGTCCTGCTCTGCCGTAGCGTCGTATTTGAATTTCGCATAGCTGTCCTCGCGGAGCCGTTTTGACGTCTCGCCACGGCGTTTGGACAGGCGTCCGCCGGCAAGCGCGCTGTACGGCGTCATCGCGATGTTGTCCTCATGGCAGAGCTTTGCCATTTCTCTCTCCTCCTCGCGGAAGATCAGGTTGTAGTGCCCCTGTATAGATACAAACTTTGCAAATCCCTCGCGTTCTGCCAATGCGTTTGCTTTTGCAAGCTGATATGCAAAGCAGTTGGAAATGCCGATATACCGCGCCTTTCCCGCCTTTACGATCCTGTTCAGTCCGTCCATGATATCGTAAAGCGGAGTCTCGTAATCCCACATATGGTATATATATAGGTCAACGTAGTCTAAGCCGAGATTTTTAAGGCTTGTATTTATCATCTGCTCGATGTGCTGCTGACCGGTAATGCCTGAGGCGATCTCCTCCTGAGTGCGCGGTAAAAACTTCGTGGCGACCACGACCTCGTCCCGCTTTGCAAAATCGCGCAGCGTGCGACCGAGATACTGTTCACTCGTACCGCTCTGATAAGCGATAGCCGTATCGAAAAAATTTACCCCCAGCTCCAGCCCGCGCTTTATGATATCGCGGGAGTGCTCCTCGTCCAGCGTCCAGCTATGCTGCCCGTTATTAGCGTCGCCAAATCCCATGCAGCCCATGCAGACGCGGGAGACGGTAAGTTCCGAATTTCCCAGTTTTGTATACTGCATACTATCTTCCTCCGTTTTTGCCGTGTTATTCCGTCATTTTTCGTATCTGCGACTCGCTTACGATATTGATCGCGCGGTTCATCGCGCTGTCCGCCGCAAATTCCAGCCTCTCAACGGGGAGAAATTCCGCCGCTCGTTTCACGCTTCCGTTCCAGTGCTCATTATCATGGCGCCCGGGGCGGCTGTTCCACGTCACGTCATAGCCGAGCTCAATGAGCAGGTCTTTGAAGTCCGTATTCGCTTTATACAGGGAGACGTCCTCAGTCCCGCAGTCCATATATATTTTCGGCTTTTCCTTGCCGGAAGCCGCAAGCTTGCGCGACAGGGCGTCGTAATCCCAGCCACAGCCTTCAAAGTCCTCTATCTTTTCCAATCCGAACATATTCTGATACTGGATGCGTGTAAAATAGTCAAGCCCCTCTTCATCGTCGGACCGCAGGATCAACCGTTTGATAAGCGCGGCAGAAAACGATGTGATATACCCGAAGGTCTCCGGATTGCGCAGACCGTTGACGAGCGCTCCGAAGCCGCCCATCGAAAATCCGCCGATAAACGTCTCCTCCCGCTTGCGCGAAAGGTTGAACGTGTCCCGCGTAAACTCCACAAGCTCTTTTGAGACAAAGGTCGAATATGCGGCACCCGTCAGAGGGGAATCGGCATAAAAGGAGTTCTCGCCATTTGGTATTACTATCGCCATGTTATATTCATCAGCCACATGCCACAGCGACTCTATCTTGTACCATCTCGCCTGACTCCCGCGCATCCCGTGAAGCAGATATAACGTCGGAAGAGGCTTCTTTTCCTTCAGTTCTTTATACGGACCCTGATCCGTCGGAAGAAATACGCCGCACCTTACCATGCGGTTCAATGCGTATGAATAAAAATCCATGCTGCAAAAAGCCATGTTGTTTTATCCTTTCTTTTTATTCGTAATTTTCTTGTAATCTGCAAAATCTTAAAAATTACTCCAACGCGAGATACGCTGCGTCGTCTACCGCCTCAAGCCATTCGTTCGAGGTCTCCTCGCCCGGCACCTCTACGGCGATATGGGAAAACCAGCTATCCTTTTTCGCGCCGTGCCAGTGTTTTACGTTAGCGGGGATGGTGATGACCGTACCGGGCATAAGACTCACAGCCGGCTTGCCTTCCTCCTGATACCATCCCTCGCCTGCCGTGCAGATGAGAAGCTGTCCGCCGCCGGATTTTGCGCGGTGTATATGCCAGTTGTTGCGGCAGCCCGGCTCAAAGGTGACGTTAGCCAAGAATACGGGGCACCTGCCCGCCTCGGTAAGCGGATTGAGATACGAGTTTCCGATAAAATACTGTGCGTATGCGCTGTTTGCGCTGCCAAGTCCGAATACATTTTCCTTATCAAATGCTTTTTTGTCGCTGATCCTCATATGTAACATCCTTTCGATTTAAATTATGCGCTCTGTTTCCGCGGTCTGCACAAGATACTATCACCTCGCCGCGCACTGTATCTGCGCCTTAAAACCGCTATTTATCCAGCTTGATTTTATTATAATGCGGCTTCCGTTCAATGTCTAATGCCTATTCTTTATCCTTTTTTATGCCGTTTCCGTATGGATATTGATAAAAACCCTGCCATATACCCTAAAATCTATTATATCATCTCATTTTCCTCCCTTCTTTTGTGATATATCACAAAAGAAGGGAGGAACCCGTTGACGGCATAGATATCATGTGCTATCATGTAGTAAATGGCGAAATCATCGTATATTTTTCGTCTAAATTTATCAAATTTCGCATTTTGCTCACACGTTGTGATATATCACATTCACCAAATTAGTTGCACCACACTGTTTATAATATATTAAGAAAGCGAGGACATACCATGAGTGTACAGATTCTAGACTTTGCAAAGCCGTTTTTTGACATAGTATATGTCGAGAATGAGAAGTCCTATTATGTCAAGGCAAAGAGCATTGTTATAAATCTTGCTGAACGCAGCGGGCGCAATATAACGGTCAAGGGGCAGAGTATAGCGCCGTTAAAAGGGACCGTCGTTCAGAATGTCGGCGTTGATGATATCGACCGTATCCTCGTGCTGCCTGATTTTGAAAAATACGATATCGACGATCCCCTCGTAATTGAACAAATCAAAAATACGTGGAAATCGCTTTATCAGGCTTCGGGTATAGAGCGTCACAGGGGCATTCCGTATTATAAATCACCGAAAGCGCGCGTCGGCGGCGACACGGAGATAAATCTTTGCTTTACCGAGGCAAACGCTCCCTCCGGTCCGCACAAGGGACATGACAGGGATTTTGACGAAGTACATGCACAAATACGCGGCATGGGCAAAATGCAGATGTTTGAAACAAACGATACGTCCACCTTTTATCGCGAGTTTATCATGGCGCCCGGTATAGTCCACGATAAATTTTATGACAGTGAGGGAAATTATCCGTGGCACCAGTATCATAGCGTTACGAGATGCGTATATATGCCGATCGAGATCGACAGATAGGGGGCATGCCGCTATGAAATTCAGCGTTTGTGCGACAGACCGGCAGCTTCCCGTCACCACCCCGTTCCCGCTGCGCGGCGAAAGCTTCCGCGAGTGCGCCGCGACGGCGGAGGCGCTCGGCTATAACGGGATAGAGCTTCAGATACAGGACCCTGCTGATTACAACGCCGCGGAGCTCAGGAGGCTGCTGAGTTTTTATGGACTTGAAGCATCGGCAATAACTACGGGGCTTGCTTATACTTACGAGGGTATGAGTATGACGCATACTAATAAAAAGATACGCCAAGCAACGGTGGAGCGGCTGAAACGCCAGCTCGACCTTGCAAGAGAGCTTGATTCGCAGATACTCATCGGTTTTTTGCGAGGTCGCAAGGCTCCCGGCATGAGCGACGTCGAATTTGAGGATATTCTGACCGACACGCTCGGTCAAGTCGTCGAGTACGGCGAATCGATCGGCACGCCGACCGTTTTTGAACAGATAAACAGGAACGACGGCGACGTTTTCAACTCAACCGAACGGACAATGTCTTTTATTGAGAAGTTCGATTCCGACTGGCTGCTCTATAACGGCGATACATACCATATGATAACCGAGGACGGAGACGTTCCGGCTGCGATCCAGCGCTCGCTTTCAAAACTCGTTCTATTCCATGTGTCGGATATTGAACGCTTGCTGCCTGACAACCAGCACTTCGATTTCAACGAAGCCGCTGACATTCTGAGCAAAGCGAAGTATGATAAGTGGATCACTATTGAGGCAAAGCCGCTGCCTGACAGCTATATCGCATGTCTGTCAGGGATACAATATCTCAAAAGGACTTTCCGAAAGGAGGAATATATATGAAAAACACCGTAACAAAGCCCATCGTCATCGGCATGGTCGGCACAGGATACGGCTGCGAACTGCACGGAAACGCCTATGAAACTCTCGGCGGCGTGCCTATCCGCCTAAAAACAGTGTGCGGAGGTCATAACCGTCAGAAAGCCGAGACCATGAAGGAGCGCTACGGGTACGAAGTCGTCACCATGGATTATATGGATATTATAAATGACCCGGAGATTGACATTGTAGACATCAATACAAACCAGACTCTGCATGTGCCCATAGCGATAGCCGCCCTTAAAGCCGGAAAGCATGTCATCTGCGAAAAGCCGCTTACAGGATATGTCGGAAACGGCGAGGATAACATCGGCATAACCGTGCCGAAATCCGTTATGTACGACGCCGTTTTAAAGCAGATGGACGAACTTCGCCAAGTGATAGCTACATGCGGCAAAAAATTTATGTACGCTGAAAATCAGGTCTACGCCCCTCCGATACAAAAAGCGGCGGAAATTATCCGCAAGAAAAAAAGCAAAATAATGCTTATGAACAGCGAAAACACCCTTATCGGCTCCAGCTCGCCAAAAGGCGGTCACTGGAACGAGATAGGCGGCGGTACCATGATGCGCAACGGCATCCACGGTCTCACGGCAATGCTGTATCTAAAGCGGCAAGAGGCTAAAGCGCGCAGTGAAGAATTTAAAATAGTTTCTGTCGTCGCAGATACAGGTGTACAGACGGCTGCTATCGAGCAGGAAAAGCACCGGTATGTAAACGCACATCCTCTGGATGTTGAAGACGTTTGCATCGTTACCGTCACTTTCCACGACGGGACAAAGGCCGTTGTCCTCTGCTCCGACGCAGTGCTTGGCGGCTCACGCAATACCGTCAATGTGTATGCGCACGACGCCTCATTCCGCTGCAATCTGAATCCATGCGATATACTGAGCACATATTTTATGGACGAAGAGGGTATCGAGGATGTATATATTTCTGAGATGCTTCCACAAAAAACCGGCTGGAATCAGGCGTTTATCGCAGATGAAATCATCCGCGGCTATAGCGGCGAGCTTAAAGATTTCATTGAATGCGTAGCATATGACCGCAATCCGGAATCAGATTTCGATCTTGCCTATGACGTTATGAAAACGATATACGGCGCTTATCGTTCAGCGGAAGAAGGACGCAGGATAATATTCTGATAAAATATTATCCATTGCATGGATATTATATCTTTATTTAAGTCCTTTTTCTCGTCGCTTACGCGGCAACCGAAAAAAATGACGCATTATAATCCATAATTGACAGGTTTTAAACCGTCGTTTATACTTGTTTGTGTCAACATCAACTTCGGCTCAGTTCCGTCCGGCACGGAACACTTGAGAAAAGAGGGACTATGGAAAAACGAGAAGACACAAAAGAACAGGTCTATAATTACCTGAAAAAACAGATAATCACATGCGAGCTCATGCCGGGGACTGTCATACAAATCGACGCAGTCGCGGAGCAGCTTCAGGTCAGCAAAACCCCTGTGCGTGAGGCTTTGCTCCAGCTTCAGTGGGAAAATTACGTTATTATTAACCCTCGCCACAGTACGACGGTAGCTTCGCTGTCGCTTAAAGAACAGCGCGATATATATGAAGCGCGGCGCGTCATTGAGCATCAGCTCCTGCTTAGCATCCCCCCTGAACGACTGCGTGATAATCAGGAAGCTCTCCAGCAGCTTGAAAATGCGTGGCTTGACGGCGAGAATATTCGTGAATCGCGCGACGCATACGTTAGCTTCTTAACAAAGGATCTTCATTTTCACTCATTTATCATGGAGCTTTCAGATAACCCTTATCTTGTTCGCTATGCGAAAGAGCTGTTGGAAAAATCGCAGCGTTTTTGGTACATCGCTTTTTACTATAAGAGGGAACAGCAAGTGCGAAGCGAACATTTAGCTATTGTCCGCGCATTGAAAAAAGGAAATATCGAAATGGCTGCAAAGGCAAATGAAGAGCATATTATCGGATCGCAGGTCGTCATGAACCTTATGGAGGCGTAGCGTGGATTCGGTAGGCAATTGCTTTACTTTTCGATAAAACACAACAAACTTAAAAATGGAACGAGTATTTCGTTCCATTTTTTGTTTTCTCCTGCTCTATGCGTTCTTAGTACAAAAAACCCTTCATTTTCATGGGAATTCGACGTTTTCGATTTTGTCGACGCTGTACAATCTTTCTACATCTGGTATCAGCTTGCGCGGCATGTCTCTCCTGCTAGAAAATAAGAGCAAAGCTAGCACAGCGGAATAAACTGCATGCTGATAACACACAGTACGCCAGATATAAAATACCAGCCAGCGAAAAGCAGAGCCCCGGCGGAGACTCTGCTTTTTATTTGTTATACGTTTCTTGTTTTGCCCATGTTTGTCAGCATTTCCACGGTTGCGGGGTCATAGTGCGAGAAGAAGAGGCTTTCTCCCTCGTCGAGCTTGCGGATCGCCTCCATATCCTCATCGCTGAGCGTAAAATCAAACACATCGATATTTTGCTCCATCCTGTCTCTATGCGTCGTCTTGGGAATGACCACTACATCTGACTGGAGCAGGAAACGCAAAGCCGTCTGAGCAGAGGATTTGCCGTATTTTTCGCCGATCTCGGTCAGTACGGAATTTGTGAAGAAGTCTTTTCTTCCCTCTGCAAACGGTCCCCACGATTCGTGCTGC
>CALWWO010000121.1 GCA_944385265.1 uncultured Oscillospiraceae bacterium | reverse complement strand
CGCGGACAAGCAATCCGCGACTTAGCGATTTCCCTTATGTTCGGGGCGTCAGGGACAAATAGAACACTCATTTGTAGAAGAAACGGCAAAACGGGTAAAAAGAAACGAGGTTATGTTTAACGTCGCGCACACCTTAATTTTGTTTTGCCGTTTCTTTTTCTTTTACATAAGTGTAAGGAGGTTAAATACAAATGGAAAAAACATACCTGAGAGGCGATTTATATCATGCCGACCTTGGACATGGGATAGGCTCCGAACAGGGAGGAAGTCGCCCTGTGGTCATTATTCAAAATAATGTAGGAAACAAACACAGTCCGACTGTCATTATTGCGGCTATTACCGGAAAAGTAGATAGTAAACCTAATTTACCGACGCATTATTATCTTAATGCGTCAGAAACAGAAGGATTGGAAGTTAATTCTATCGTTCTGCTGGAACAGCTCAGGACGATTGACAAAAGAAGATTGAATAATTTTATAGGGCATTTATCAGAAAAACATATACAGGGTATCAATCACGCTTTGGCAGTCAGCGTTGGGCTGATCGAGAGCATACCGAAAAAGTTAGTCCTTTGCCTTTGCAGCACCTGCGCTAATAATTTTTATAATTCAGGGGCTTTTTCTTTACGACGAGTCAATCCTGCACAAACCGAAAAAGACATCTGCACATATTGTAACAGTAGAAAAGGGTTTGATTATGAGGTTATTTCAAATGATAAATAGGAGGAACAATGAAATTACAGGAAGCTTATCAACTTGTGTTTTTCGATTATCCCGATATTGTAAATGTGGAGCAGATGTGCGAAATGTTGGGCGGTATCAGTCAAAAGACTGCATACCGCCTTTTGAAAAGTGGGACAATTAAAAGTTTTGTAGTTGGCCGCCGCTATCGTATACCAAAAATCTATATTTTTGAATATTTGAAAATTATAGATAAATCTTCTGCGTAGAATATAGTTTGCACATTTGGCCGATAGGATTCTATCTGCTATAATAATTCTGTCAATGGCAGATGAATCTATGCTGCAAAAACAAAGGAGGTCATTTTATGGTTGCAGGACATCTGCGTGAAAAAAGAGGCTACTTTCACATTGTATTGAGCTATACGGACGAAAACGGCAAAAGGCAAACCCCGTCAAAGAGTACTGGGCTGCCGGTTAAGGGCAATAAAAAGCGTGCAGAAGCAATGCTTATGGAAGCCCGCCAAAGCAAAGAACTTGAACTGAAAAAGCTAAGAGAGACAAAAAGAGAAAAGGAGGACGTTACACCGCAAAATCCAAATCAACAAGACAAATCCAAAATATCATTTACAAAATTTATGCTCGACTGGCTGGAAATGATGAAACCTAATCTAGATGAAACGAGCTACGCTTCTTATTGTTTATGTATCAAGCGTAAAATCGTCGTATATTTTGATAAGTTTTTTCCAGGACTTGCTTTATGTGATTTGACGCCGAAACATATACAGGACTATTACACATATGAGATGAAAGAATGTGGCGTGTCGGCAAATACGGTTATTCACCGACATGCCAATATTCATAAGGCACTGAAATACGCTGTTCAAATCGGTTTGATTGATGGAAACTCATCTGATCGGATTGAACGAAAAAAAAAAGAAAAATTTGTCGGTAGTATTTATAAGCAAGAGGAACTTGAACACCTATTTGAGGTTGTCAAAGGCGACCCGATAGAGCTTGCCGTTATTCTCGGTGCTTTCTATGGCCTGCGCCGCAGCGAAGTCGTGGGGCTGAAATGGAATGCGATTGATTTTAAGCAGAAAACCATCACGATTCGTCATACTGTTACCCAAGTGACACTTGACGGTAAGAGCCAGATCATTCAGAAAGACAGAACCAAGACGAAATCCAGCTACCGTTCGCTGCCGCTTATTCCGCCATTCGAGGAATTGCTTTACCGCCTGAAAGCAAAACAAGAGGTGAATCGGAAAATGTGCGGAAAAGGCTACTGCAATGACTTTAAGGAATATATCTATGTCAATGAGATTGGAGAGCTTATTAAGCCGGGTTACGTCACTCAGCACTTTCCGTTGGTCCTCAAAAAAAATGGTTTGCGGAAAATTCGATTTCATGACCTACGACATAGTTGTACGAGCTTGCTTTACGCAAATGGGGTAAGTCTGAAAGAGATTCAGGAATGGTTAGGGCATAGTGATATTTCAACGACTTTAAATATCTACACTCACCTTGATTTTTCTTCAAAAATTGCTTCGGCAAATGCGATTATTTCCGTTTTCCCTAAGGTATGAGCAAAAATTTTCTTCTAAAAACTGCCCGAAAACAGGAGAGACATTTCAAAAAAAAAGAAAGTCCCTCGCAATTAGCGAGGGACAGGGCAAAAAAAACAGCCCACAAACCCTTGATATTACTGAGTTTGTGAGCCGTTGAGGTTTGGTGCCGGTGGTGGGATTTGAACCCACACACCCTTGCGGATAACAGATTTTGAGTCTGTCTCGTCTGCCAATTCCGACACACCGGCATTTATATTTTTAAGTCTTACTCCCGATGTCCTATCCGAGAAATCGGAGG
>CALWWO010000120.1 GCA_944385265.1 uncultured Oscillospiraceae bacterium | reverse complement strand
CGGTTTTTCAGCTGATGAAATAGATAAGATCGTCTCCGTCTATAAATACATGTCAAACCTCGCGATAGTCGGCGTATTCACTACGTTTGCCGACTCGGGTCGAAGCTCACGCAAGATAGAGGCGCAGATGTCTTCATTCCTCGGCATATTGGACAGGCTGCACGAGCTTGGATACGAGACCGGCGTGACCCACGCCTGCGACTCCGCCGCGCTTTTTATGAACGGGCTCAAAAAGCTCGACGCCGTCAGAGTCGACACGGCGCTGTCAGGTCGTATACCGTATAAAAACATCCCCTCCCTGTCAAAGGTCGGATATATCGAAGCGGGAATCGAAGAGGTCGGCTGGTATCCCAAGGGGCACAAAATATCCGGAGGAAAACGTCTTAAAAAAGCGGCGCGGCTCGCCGTTTTGTCCGTCGGCTACTACCATGGTTTCGGAGTGATGAGCCTTGCCGACCAGCAGAGCTTTTGGAAACGTCTGTTCTTCTCCTTCAGGCAGCGCAGATACGTAAAGATCGCCGGTCACAAGGCGCGCGTCATGGGCAGGATCGGCATGATGCATACGATAATCGATGTGACGAATATAAACTGCACCGTCGGGGACATCGCCGTGATGGACGCAGACCCCTTGAACGTCAAAGGGCTTCCGCGCGTATATAAGCCGGTCTCCGATTCAAAATAAGCCGCCTTATGCGCCGCGTCAAACTCTTTGCGGCGCGCTTTGGCAGCGTGCGCCGGACTTTTTGATTTTATTTGATATAGAATGGAGCTTTGTATGGCAAAAATAAATAAACTATCTCCGCATGTTGCGGATCTTATCGCCGCTGGCGAGGTGGTGGAGCGTCCTGGCTCCGTTATAAAGGAGCTTGTCGAAAATTCCATAGACGCGGGCGCCACCGTCATAACCGTTGAAATAAGAAACGGCGGCATGAGCTACATGCGGGTGAGCGATAACGGATGCGGTATGGCTGCGGACGATGCGGAGATCGCCTTCCTCCGCCATGCGACGAGCAAGCTGCACGACGAGCGCGGGCTTGAGGCTATCGGCACGCTCGGCTTCAGAGGCGAGGCGCTTGCCGCGATATCCGCCGTGTCGCGTATAAATATGCTGACGAGAGAGGCGTCCTCAGACAGCGGGACGGACATCTCGCTTGAGGGCAGCACAGTCATGTATAAGCGCCCAGCCGGCTGCCCCGTGGGCACGACGATAACGGTACGCGACCTGTTTTTCAACACCCCCGCGCGACTCAAATTCATGAAAAGCGACAGGGCTGAGGGGGCAAACGTCTCTGCTGTCGTACAGCGCATCGCGCTGTCCCATCCGGAGATATCGATCAGGTATATAAAAGACGGGAAAGAAGAGTATCATACTCCCGGAGACGGGCGGATAGATTCATGCGTTTACAGCATACTTGGGCGCGATTTCGCAAGCGGACTTCTCGAGGTCACGGGGGTGGACAGCGATATACCCGTAACGGGATACGTCACGGTGCCGGTAAACGCGCGCGGCAACAGAAGCTTCCAGTTTTTCTATGTAAACGGCAGGTTTGTGAAATCAAAAACTCTTCAGGCGGCGCTTGAACAGGCTTACAGAAATTCCCTTTTTACAGGGCGCTTTCCATGCTGTATACTCTATATAAGCATCAATTTCGCGGCGGTGGACGTTAACGTACATCCGACGAAGACTGAAGTTAAATTTTTAAATGAAAAGGCGGTCTTTGGCGCGGTATATTACTCCGTACTTGCAGCGCTCGAGGGCGAGAGCAAAAAGGCGGAGATCGCGCTTTCCGCAAAAACGCGCGAGCTCATCTCGGAGGATGCGGCGCGCGGCGGCGTTACCGGCAGTGGCGCGGAAAGCGGAAGGACGAGCGCTCATGGCTCGCCTGCATCTCACACGGCAAAGCAAAATCCGGATTTCTTTAAAACGCTCTCTTCAAACGAGTATAAGGCGCTTTTCGGCAATGCGAAGGAGAGCGGCGGCTGGGCGCAGGTGCGCGATACGTCCGTCCCGTTTTATCAGACGCGCATTACCGAGCTTTCAAATACCTCTGCCGCGAACGATGACGGTACAGCTCGCAATCTTGTCGGTAAAACTCCCGGAAACACTCCGAGTGGGGCAGAGGGCGGCAAAGATAACGATGAAACGCTAAACGGCTTTGCAGGCAGTCATGTCGGGATCCCCTGCGGAGACGGCGGCGTAGAAGAGCATGGCAGGAGCGGCGGTGAAAACCGCTCCGTAAGCGCCGCTCTCCGCGGCGACGGAAACGCGCGCTCTCTTTCACCCTTCGGTACAGGCGGCGCGACGGTACGGCTCGCGTTTGAAGGCGCGGGGCACGGCGGGACGGCTTACATGCAGGAGCAGGTTCGCGGCGGACAGACCGCGGCGCAAAATCAGAACTCCGCAAGCGGATGGCGCATCATAGGCGAAGCTATGGCAACGTATATACTTGTCGAGCGCGCGGGAAGCCTTTTCATTATCGACAAGCACGCCGCGCATGAGCGTATGCTGTTTGATAAGTTAAAACGCGAAACAGGCGATATAATGTCGCAGCAGCTTCTCGCTCCGTTTATCTGCCCGATGGATACGGAGAGCGCAGACGCGCTTGTGTCAAACAGAGAATATCTTGAAAAATTCGGCTTTGAGATCGATGAGTTTGGCAGCTCCAACGTCGCTTTGCGCGCCGTCCCAGCCGATATAAAGGAAGAGGATATACCGGTTTTGCTGTCGGAACTTGCCGAAAAGCTCGCCGCTGGGCATAAAACGTCTCCGGACGAGCTGCGCGACGGTATTCTCCACTCCGTGGCATGCCGTGCCGCGATAAAGGCGGGCAAATACTCCCCGGAGGCAGAACTTGCGCCGATCGCGGACGCGGTGATGTCGGGTAGGGTCAAATACTGCCCGCACGGGCGCCCTGTCGCCATGGAGCTTACGAAAAATACGCTCGATAAAAATTTTAAGAGGATATGAGACTGTATGACGCCTAAAATCGCTGTAATAACGGGACCTACCGCGACGGGGAAAACTGCGCTCGCAGTGGACCTCGCCCGCGCTGTCGGCGGCGAGATCGTCGGCGCCGACTCCATGCAGATATATAAGTACATGGATATCGGGACGGCAAAGCCCGACGCGGCGGAAATGGGCGGGATCAAGCACCATATGATAGACGTCGTCTCTCCGTGGGAGAGCTACTCTGTCTCGCGCTATGCCGAGGAGGCGATATCCTGCGTCGACGACATCATATCGCGCGGTAAGCTGCCGATAGTGACCGGCGGCACCGGTCTTTATATCGAGGCGCTCATCGCAGGGCGGACTTTCGCGCCGGAGCCGGGATCGGACGGGCTGCGCGAAGAACTGTCAAAGCAGTATGACAAGCTCGGCGGCGAAAAAATGCTGTCTCTGCTGTCGTCATTCGATCCGGATAGCGCGGCAAAGCTGCACGCAAACGACAAAAAAAGGATCGTCCGCGCGTTTGAGGTGTATTAGCTCTCCGGCATGACGATATCGCAGTTCAATATTGAAAGCCGCATTAAACCGCCGAGATACGACGCGTGTAAAATTGCGCTGAATTTTTCAGACAGGGCGGATCTTTACGAGCGTATAAACAGGCGCGTTGACGATATGTTCGACAAAGGACTTGTGGACGAGGTGCGTCGTCTCCTTGAAACGGGCTTAGACGATAATTGCACGGCGATGCAGGCGATCGGATACAAGGAAACCGTCCGCGCGATACGCGGTCTGTGTACGTTCGACGAAGCGCGCGAGGATATAAAGCGCGAATCGCGCCGCTACGCAAAACGGCAGATATCGTGGATATCGCGCGATAAAAACACAAAATGGATACATTGGGAAAAAGTCCCCGATTTCGCGTTGGGGCTACGTATTTCGACAGAATATTTATATGCCGCCGGTGTAATATAGTTTTGACGGCAAAATTTTCAAATTGCCGCATAATAAATTGCAAAAGGCGGCAAAAAATGATATAATATTATGCCGTCTTTTATGAAAGGACGGCTACCATGACAAAAGCACAAAATTTACAGGACATCTTCTTGAATCAGGCGAGAAAAACCGGTATCGCACTCACCGTTTTTCTTATGAACGGCTTTCAGTTTAAAGGCACTGTGACCGGATTTGACAGCTTTACGGTCATCATAGATTCCGAGGGGAAGCAGCAGCTTATATATAAGCACGCTATATCCACTATGGTGCCGTCAAAACCCATAAGGCTGGCGCAGGAAGACTCCTGTCAGCTCGCGGCGGTTTAAAGCATAATTCGCCGCTTTGGGAGATCTGCTATGCGGCGTTCAAATTTCGTTATAAAGTTAATATCCTTCGCCCTGTTCATAGTCGTCGCGTGTTATATGGGGTACGCTTTGTACGACGCTTACGTAAACGAATTCCGCACGTCCGCCGTTTATACCGTGACGATAGAAGATTCGTTATCCGTTTCCGGATACGTAGTGCGAGACGAGTACATAATAGACGGCGGCGAGGCGGGCGGCTCCGTCGCGCTTGCGGGAGACGGCGAGAAAGTCGCAAAGGGGCAGCCTGTCGCCGCAAGCCATGCGGACGCCTCTTTCCTATCGCTGCGCGACGAGCTTTCGGAACTTGAGGCGAGAAAGGAATATATGGAGCATATACTGGCAGGCGACGACGGGGAAGAATCTATCATGTCATATATCACCGAGCTGTCATACGCCGTCAGCCGCGGCGACGTCGCGGGAGCCTGGGAGGTCCTGCCGGATATAGAAGCCGCTGTCCTCAAAACATACGACGGTATGACGGCGGACGAGCTGAGGGCTGAGATATCCTCAGTAAACGCGCAGATAGCGGAGATAAATTCGCGTCTTTCAGCCTACGCATCATACATATACGCAGCGGAAACCGGAGTTTTTTCATCCGTCACCGACGGATATGAGTATCTTACAACGGCAGATATGAACAATCTCTCCGTAGCGGCATATGAAAGGCTTTTCGGGCAGGAGCCCGCCGAAAGCCCAAATGCAGCCGGTAAAATAATCACCGGTATCACATGGTATTACGCCGTTATGCTCGATAATGAATCGGCTGCAAAGCTTGAAGCCGGCGGGACGTGCGATATATTTTTTGAAGATGTGAGAAGCGAGCCTGTGACAATGGAGGTACAGAGCGTCAGCTATGACGACGCTGGACGGAGAGTCGCCGTGTTTTCAAATAATAAGTATCTTGCAGAGTTTGCAGATGCGCGCGAGCTGAGCGGAAAAATACTTTTCGACTCGTACGACGGTATACGCGTTGCAAAATCGGCTGTATACACAGATGAAGACGGTACGACCTATCTGTATATCCTCCGTATTTTGCAGGCGAAACGCGTCGATGTGAATATTCTCTCCGAAGAGGAGGATTATTATATAATCGAAAACGACGGCTCCATACCGGAGAGCGCCGAAATAATAGTAAAGGCAAACGACCTTTACGACGGAAAGGTTGTGCAATGATGTCGATAGCCGATAACGTAAAAACGGTGTTTGAACGGGTAAATAACGCGGCGGTGCGCGCGGGGCGCGATCCTGCGGATATAACCGTCCTCGCGGCGTCAAAAATGAACGGCGCCGGACGCGTGAGAGAGGCTTTCGACGCGGGAATACGCGATTTCGGCGAAAACCGCGTGCAGGAGCTGCGTGAAAAATACTCTCTCGGCGCTTATGACGGGGCGAATCTTCATTTTATAGGTCACCTGCAGAAGAACAAGGTAAAAGATGTGACCGGCATATGCAAGCTTATCCACTCCGTCGATTCCATACCGCTCGCTGAGACCATATCAAAGAAGGCGTGCGCGCTCGGTATCGTGCAGGACGTGCTTATTGAAATAAACGTCGGCGGAGAGGCTTCAAAATCCGGCATCCCGCAGAGCGAGGCGGACGAGCTTATCTGCGTCGTGTCAAATTCCCCCGGCATACGCGTTTCAGGGCTTATGGCGATACCGCCGGCGGACGCCGATATGACCGAGACCCGCAATTATTTTGATTTGATGTATAAGCTTTTTGTTGACATAAAGAGCAAAAAATACGATAATGTTAATATGTCTTTTTTGTCGATGGGGATGAGCCGCGATTATGAGGACGCTATCCTCGCCGGCGCCAATATAGTCAGAATAGGCACTTCGATATTCGGTTTGCGGGATTATTCCCGCGCATGAAATATAATATAACTCAGGAGGATTTAGCCATGGGACTTTTAAACGAACTTAAAAAACTCACAAGACCTTATGACGATGATGATGATGAATTTGAAGATTTCACTCCCAAGGCGGCGGAACGTATTCCTGTAACGCCAAGAGCAGCTCAGCATACGCAGAGCAGCTCCTTCGGAGATTTTGAGGACAATGTCAAGAGAGACAGGAACAAGGTCGTCAATATCCACGCGACGACGCAGCTTCAGGTCGTGCTCGTAAAGCCCGAGAGATTTGAAAACGCGGCGGAGGTCGCCGATCATCTGCGCGAAAAACGTACCGTCGTTTTAAATCTTGAGCAGACGAATAAGGACATCGCCCGGCGTCTTATAGATTTTTTGAGCGGCGTCGCTTACGCGCAGGACGGTAAAATAAAAAAAGTCGCCGTCAACACGTATCTGATAACTCCGTACAATGTAGATCTTATGGGCGATCTTATTGACGAGCTTGAAAACAACGGGTTGTATTTTTAAATAAACAGAAAGGATAAAGACAGAAATGCTTACGCCTCAGGATATTCAGAACAAAGAATTTGCCAAAGCTGTTTTCGGCGGATACGACATGCCTTCTGTCGACGATTTTTTGGAAGAACTGACAGACGACTATGCCGCTCTGTATAAGGAAAACGCCATATTAAAAAGCAAGATGAAGGTCCTTGTCGAAAAGGTGGAGGAATACCGTTCGACGGAGGACGCCATGCGTATGGCTCTTGTCACGGCGCAGAAGACCGCCGGCGATATAACAAGTCAGGCTGAAGAAAAAAGCGCCGCCGCCCTTTCCGAAGCGGAGGAGAAAAGCCGCACTATGGTAGAGGAGGCGACAAAGAAAAGCACCGCTATGCTCTCAGAGGCGGAGGAGAAAAGCCGCACTATGGTAGAAAAAGCGGACGCCGCCGCAAAAAGCAAGCTCTCAAGCATCGTTGAGCTAACAAAGCTTGAAAACGAGCGCCTTGCAAAGGCGACGGAAAATTCCGCGCAGTTTATAAACGCGGTGAAAAAAATGGCTGAAAAGCAGCTTGAATTCCTTGAAAAGCTCGCCGAGATAAAGGCGGAGCCCGTCGAGATACCGGAATACGATTTCCTCAAGGACAATAAAGCCGCGCCCGTCGAAAAAGCGCAGTCTGACGAGATCCCTGTCGAAGCGGCAGCTGAAGAAGCTCCCGAAGAGACGGTCGAGCCGGTTGAAAATACGGAGGAGCCCTCTTCAGAAAATGCGAGAGAAGCTGAAATTCTAGATACTGCCAAGCAGATCGATGAAAATTTGTCTAATATGCTTGATAACGACAAAAACTCCCCCGATCCCGACGAGACGAAGAGATTCCGCCGCAAAAGCTCCGGAATCGACTGGGACGATGATGACGAGCCGACGTCGCCGCGCCCGAAATTTGACTTTTCAGACCTTAAATTCGGAAAGAATTTCGACGTGGGCAACAAATAATCAAACTATTACAGATATATAGTGCTTTGCCGCGCCCATTTTTGCCGGCAAAGCGTAAAGGAGTTAACAATGGGACAGGATTATAACAAGACGATAAATCTTCCTAAAACAGATTTTCCCATGCGTGCGGGGCTTCCAAAGCGCGAGCCCGATATGCTCAAAAGCTGGTACGACATGGATCTGTATCACGAGATAGTAAAGAAGAACGAGGGTAAGCCGCGCTTTATACTGCACGACGGTCCTCCTTTCTCGAACGGATACATCCACATGGGCACCGCCATGAACAAGTGTCTCAAGGATTTTATCGTCAGGTATAAAAATATGTCCGGCTGGCAGGCTCCGTATACCCCCGGCTGGGATAATCACGGTATGCCTATCGAGAGCGCAATAATCAAGCAGACAGGCATAAACAGGAAAAATATGTCTATC
>CALWWO010000119.1 GCA_944385265.1 uncultured Oscillospiraceae bacterium | reverse complement strand
CTGGGAGTTTAAATTTGTAGAGCTGGACGATTCGTATACAACGGGCTCTAGCATAATGCCTCAGAAGAAAAATCCCGATATGACAGAGCTTGTGCGCGGCAAGACCGGCAGAGTATACGGTCACCTGATGGGGACGCTTACAATGTTGAAGGGACTTCCTCTTGCGTATAACAAGGATATGCAGGAAGATAAGGAAGCGATCTTTGACAGCATCGATACGATAAAAATGTGCCTTAGAGTGTTCACCCCAATGATAGCCACGATGCAGATTTTGACAGATAATATGTTCAAAGCGGCGCAGAGAGGATTTATAAATGCGACCGACCTTGCCGATTATATGGTAAAGAAGGGACTTCCCTTTAGAACGGCGTATAAAATAGTAGGCGAAATAGTGGCAAAATGTATAGCGGACGGCACGGTCCTTGAGGATATGCCGCTTGACGAGTATAAGAAGTACAGCGAGTTTTTCGACGAGGATCTGTATAAGGAGATAGATCTTGTAAACTGCGTCGAAAAGAGGATATCAAAGGGAGGTACATCCGTCGCTTCTGTGGAGAAGCAGATCGAATATGTGATGGAGATGCTTGAAAATGACTAAGGTTTTTATAGACGGAAAATCAGGAACTACCGGGCTTAGGATATACGAGCGGCTTGAGAGCAGAAACGATACAGAGCTGCTCACTCTGAGCGAGAAGGAGCGTAAAGACCCGCAGGCGAGAAAAAAAGCCTTAAACAGCTGCGATATCGCGTTTCTGTGTCTGCCGGACGCCGCTGCGATAGAGGCTGTGAGCTTTATTGAAAACGACGATGTCGTGGTGCTTGATACTTCAACGGCGCATAGGACGAATCCTGACTGGGCTTACGGTTTTCCGGAGCTTTCGAAAGAGCATTTTGAAAAGATAAAAAATTCAAAGCGCATCGCCGTACCGGGATGTCACGCAAGCGGTTTTATCGCGCTTGTCTACCCGCTTGTAAGCGCTGGAGTTATATCAAAGGATGCGCTTTTATGCTGTACCTCTATCACCGGATACAGCGGCGGCGGTAAAAGTATGATAGCCGATTACGAAAACGCGGAAAGAAGCAGGTTGCTCGACGCGCCGAGGCAGTACGGCATAACGCAGCAGCATAAGCACCTGAAAGAGATGGTGCACATAAGCGGAATAAAAAACGCGCCGGCATTTTCGCCGATAGTAGCCGATTTTTACAGCGGTATGGAAGTGACCATTCCGCTTTTTAAAGAGATGATAAATACCGGCTTCACAAAAGCCGACATAGCCGAAATATATGCTAACCTGTATAAGGGACCCATAGTTTCATATATGGACGGCGGTGACGAAAACGGATTTCTGTCTGCCGGCGTATTGAGCGGGAAAGATAATATGCAGATATCGGTATACGGCAATGACGACCGTATCCTGCTTGCAGCCAGATACGATAATCTCGGCAAAGGCGCGTCAGGAGCGGCTCTTGAATGTATGAACATCGTTCTCGGTCTGCCGCTTGATACTAATCTTGAGCTGTAGGAGGATTAAAATAGAATGAAATTTATAGACGGCGGCATTTGCGCCGCAAAGGGATTTTTGGCAAACGGAGTACATTGCGGTATACGCAAAAGCAGAACGAAAAGGGATCTCGCACTTATAAAGAGCGCCGTGCAGGCAAACGCTGCGGCTGTGTATACTACAAATCTTGTCAAGGGCGCGCCGATATATGTTACAAAAGAGCATCTGACCGACGGAAAGGCGCAGGCGATAATATGCAATAGCGGAAACGCAAACACCTGCAACGCCAACGGTATCGATATCGCAAACCAGATGAGCGATCTTGCCGCCGCGGCTTTGGGGATAAGCAGCGCGGACGTCATTGTGGCGTCTACCGGCGTTATCGGTCAACCGCTTGAGATAGAGCCGATAGCGGGCAGCATAGTCGAGCTGGCGGACGGGCTTTCTGAAAACGGCAGCGATTTTGCCTCCGAGGCGATAATGACAACGGACACTGTGCAAAAGCAGGTCGCCGTAGAGTTTGAGATCGATGGAAAAACATGCAGGATCGGCGGTATCGCAAAGGGCTCCGGAATGATACATCCCGATATGGCGACGATGCTCGTCTTTATAACGACCGATGTGGCAATATCATCCGAAATGCTCAAGAAAGCGCTTTCCATTGACGTTAAAAATACGTTCAACATGCTCAGCATCGACGGCGACACGTCGACGAACGATATGGTCACAGTCATGGCAAACGGGCTTGCCGGCAATGATATGATAGACAGCGAAAACGAAGCGTACGGCGTGTTTATGCAGGCTCTCAACAGCGTGACGGTCCATCTCTGCAAAACTATTGCCGGCGACGGCGAGGGCGCGACAAAAATGCTTGAGTGCATTGTAGACGGCGCGAAAACAGAGAGAGATGCAAAAGCCGCCGCAAAAGCGGTCGTATGCTCGTCGCTTACAAAGGCGGCGATGTTCGGCGCGGATGCCAACTGGGGGCGTGTGCTGTGCGCGCTGGGCTACAGTAAAGCCGATATCGATGTAAACAAGGTAGACGTGTCCTTCCGCTCAAAGGCGGGCGAGATACTTGTATGCAAAAACGGCGCGGGAGTAGAATTTTCAGAAGAAAAGGCAAAGGAAATCCTGCTCGAAAAAGAGATCGATATCCTTGTATCTTTAAACGACGGATATTACGGCGCTGTGGCTTGGGGCTGCGATCTCACTTATGATTATGTGCGGATCAACGGCGATTACAGGACCTGATCTGAGAGGAGCGATATCGATATGCCACTTAATTTAACGAACGCGCAGCGCGCCGAGGTGCTTACACAGGCGCTGCCGTATATACAAAAGTATTACAATAAGGTCGTCGTGATAAAATACGGCGGCAATGCCATGATAAACCAGCAGCTTAAAGAACAGGTCATGGAGGATATAGTTCTTTTATCGCTTATCGGCGTAAAGGTCGTGCTTATTCACGGAGGAGGACCTGAGATAACGGATGCACTCAACAAATTCGGTAAAAAATCAGAATTTGTGGACGGGCTCCGCGTCACGGATAAGGAAGCGGCTGAAATAGTCCAGATGGTGCTCGCGGGAAAGATCAATAAAACGCTTGTAAATCTCCTTCAGGTGAAGGGGGGAAAGGCAATGGGTATTTCCGGAATGGACGGCAGACTGATCGAAGCGGTCACAAAAGACGCACGGCTTGGGTATGTAGGCAAGATCACAAAAGTCAATACAGAGCCGATAACCGATCTTTTGGAGAAGGGATATATCCCCGTCGTATCGACGATCGGATGTGACGCAGAGGGCAATGCCTATAATATAAACGCAGATACGGCGGCAGCTTTCATCGCCGGCGCGATGCAGGCGGAAAGCCTTATAACTATGACGGACATAGCCGGAATATTGCGGGATAAGGATGATCCCTCTTCTCTGATACCGTGTATCTCGATTGATGAAGCAGGAAAGCTTTTTGAGGACGGGACTATTTCGGGCGGTATGATACCAAAGGTCGAGTGCTGTATAGAGGCCATTCACCGCGGAGTAAAAAAAGTGATAATCATGGACGGCAGAGTGCCGCATGCGATACTTATAGAGACTCTTACAAATGAAGGCGCCGGAACTATGGTGGTAAAAGGAGAAAATGAAGATGAAGCTTAAAGAAAAAGACAGCAAATATATAGCGCATACATATGCGCGGTTTCCTATCGAGATCGTTTCCGGTAAAGGCTCGCTCGTATACGATGAAAACGGCAAGGAATATATAGATCTCGGCGCTGGAATAGCGGTAAATATTTTCGGCTTGGTCGATGAAGAATGGATAAGCGCGGTAAACGCGCAGATGCATAAGCTTCAGCATATGTCGAACCTGTATTATACGGAGCCCTGCGCCGACCTCGCTGAAATGCTCTGTAACCGGACGGGTATGAGCAAAGTGTTTTTCTCAAACAGCGGAGCGGAAGCTAACGAATGCGCAATAAAGGCAGCGCGTAAATACGCGGCTGATAAAAAAGGCAGCGATTATTATACCATTATAACGCTCAAAAACAGCTTCCACGGCAGGACGCTCACAACGCTTGCCGCGACAGG
>CALWWO010000118.1 GCA_944385265.1 uncultured Oscillospiraceae bacterium | reverse complement strand
ATTGCGTATAGTCCTCGCGACAAATCCTATTTTCCCGGCGGTAGCAACAGAGAGCCGTATCCGCTGGGCAGGACTGGAGCCGTCTGATTTTGAAATTTATACTACTTATGAGAATATCGGATACAGCAAGCCTAATATCCGATACTATACGGAGATTGCCGAACGCCTTGAGGTTTCGCCGGAGGAGTGCCTGATGGTTGGCAACGATGTGACCGAGGATATGATCGCCGAATCTATCGGAATGAAAGTATTTTTGCTGACGGATTGCCTTATTAATAAAGAACAGAAAGATATTTCTGTGTATCCGCACGGCAGTTTTGACAAGCTTATCGAGTATATCGCCTCTCTCAATAAGGCTGAAGTGTAAAGAAATTTAAATGATAGCAAATGCAAATAAAAAATACAAAAATGCCCTTAGTCGTAAATCGTGCGACTAAGGGCATTTGCTGTTATTAGCCGGCGCCAAATTCTTTGGCATATTTTACGATTCCCGATATTATCGGGGCGTTTTCACAGAGTCGGCAAACCATAAAATTTTCGCTTGGGACGTCAAATGGGGGAAAAATATTAAGCTTTTCTGCGGATTGATAGCCAGTTTTTGAGTAATACGCGGCGCTGCCCAATACAATAGAGTAATGATAACCCAATTCTTTTGCTCTTTCGTGTCCTGCATTAATAAGGGCAGTTCCAATGCCTCTATTTTGATATTCAGGTAAAACAGATAAAGGTGCTAATGCCAATTCCGTATTTTCACCTATTTGGACCTTGGTAAACATAATATGAGCGACAATTTTGCTGTCGACTTCCGCTATCAAGGATAAATCTTCAACAAACGCCGTGCTGTTGCGCAAAGCTTCAACCAAGATATGTTCATTTCCGTCGGTATGTTCAGCGTTTTCAAATGCTTTTTTGACTACTCTGCAAATTTCTCCATAATCTTCAAATTTAGCGATTCGTATAAGCATGGCAAATCTCCTTTAGAATATTATACTGTATAAATTGCAGATTTGATTTATTTTATCAACATTGCTTAAAGCAGTACATGATAAAATCATATCAAAAATATAATGCTTTTTAAAGCGTATTGTTTCAGAATAATTTTTATTTCTTGGGAAATACTTTATACCGTGCGGCAAGCTCTGCGTACAAGCCATATGTACATATTGTGCGAGGGGGCTTGAGTGTGGCGTACAACTGTAAAGTCGAGATTTCCGGTATAAATACGTCTGAGCTTGTGGTACTAAAGCGAGAGGAGTCGATGGAGCTTTTTAAAAAAGCGAAAGCCGGCGATAAAGAGGCGAGAAACCGGCTGATTCAGGGTAACCTAAAGCTTGTTTTAAGCGTTATGAAAAAATTTGAAAATCGAAATGAAAACATAGATGATCTGTTTCAGGTCGGCTGCGTCGGTCTGATAAAGGGGATCGACAATTTCAATACCGAACTTGATGTATTCCCGTCCACTTATCTTGTCCCCATGATAATAGGGGAGATTCGGAGGTATTTGCGCGACAACAGCGCGATAAGAGTGAGCAGAAGCATGAAAGACACGGCTTATAAGGTGCTTCAGATGAAAGAGAAGCTCATAAACGAAAGCCAGAAAGAGCCGACAGTGGACGAGATAGCAAAGGCGCTAGGTATAAAACGCGAAGAAGTAGTAACCGCTATGGATGCGATAATGGATCCCGTTTCGTTGTACGAGCCAATATACTCAGACGACGGAGATAATGTATGCGGTATGGACCAAATAAGCGACACAAAAAATACGGATGAGAGCTGGCTTGAACAGATAGCGATAAACGAGGCGATATCAAAGCTCACCCCGCGAGAGAAGCATATTTTGAATCTGCGCTTTTATGAGGGGAAGACCCAGACGCAAGTTGCAGCCGAGGTGGGGATAAGTCAGGCGCAGGTATCGCGTTTAGAAAAGAACGCCATAAATCAAATAAAAAAGAGCCTGTAAAGGCTAAAGTAGTGACAATCTAGGGCAAATGATGTATAATACCAAAGAATGCTTATCATTCCCGCCCGGTAAAAACGGCGCGAAAGCAATACAGCAATACACTGCATATAGGAGAATGTATTATGAAAATAATGATTGCCTCAGATATTCACGGCTCGGCTTTTTACTGCCGCAAGCTTCTTGAAGCTTATAAAAAAGAAAACGCTGAGAAGCTGGTGCTGCTCGGCGATATACTTTATCACGGTCCGCGAAATGCGCTGCCGGTGGAATATGATCCGCCTGCCGTTGCGGATATGTTAAACGATATGGCGAATGATATACTGTGCGTTCGCGGTAACTGCGACGCGGAAGTGGACCAAATGGTTTTGAAATTCCCAATACTCGCCGATTATGCGATAATTTATCACGGCGGTCGCATGATTTATATTACGCACGGGCATGTTTATAATAAAGAAAATATGCCGAAGCTGCACAGCGGCGATATATTGATGCACGGTCATACGCATGTGCCGGCGTGCGAGCCGGTGGGCGACTGTATGTATGTAAACCCGGGCTCTGTGTCTATCCCCAAGGAGAGTAGCCCAAACAGCTATATGATACTTGAGGATAGCGATTTAAAATGGTTCGATTTGGACGGAAATTGCTATAAAAAATACGAGTTATAGGGTGGATGAAATATGGTCAGCAAAGAGCAGATCGAGCAGGAGAAATCGCTGCGCGAAATAATAGATCAGATGAAGAAAAATTTATCCGAAAGTATTATCGGTATGATGAATCCGGTTTTTGTATCGTGCAACAGCGAGGAAAAATCAATGAGCGTGATGTTCACCACAAAGCCGTGGATGCGCAATCCCGTGGGCATATTGCACGGCGGGATTACAGCGGCGATGCTTGACAATGCTATGGGCATGCTTGTGAGATATTATAATTCCGGTCATCTCGCTCCGACGGTGAATATGAGCGTAGACTACATAAGGCAGATCCCGATAAATGAACCTATCGTAGTAAAAGCCTATATAGTTTCGTGCGGCTCAACGCTTATAAGAGCGAGAGGCGAGGTAAAGATAAGCGGGAAAAGCGGTATCGTTGCAAGCGGAGTAGCGACATACTACGCCGCAGGATTTTAATACAGCGCTGGCGCATATTTTGCCCGGCTCTGCTTATGCGAAGCCGGGCAAAATCACATCTACTTGTATTACACGTTCAATCATATCACATAAGCGGGGCAAAGAGACGGAGTATCCCCTGGAACATTTTTATGAACAGATTGGTATTGCAGTCCTCGGCAGTCAGCTCCTTACACCAGTTCAAAACATCTAAAAAGTCCTCTTTCAGCTCTTTGACTGCGCGCGTACCATACATCCATGCGCCGCATTCAAAATGCAGATACAGACTTCTGAAATCGAGATTTGTCGTGCCGACGGTACCGACGACATCGTCGGCTATAAATGTCTTCGCGTGTATAATGCCGCGCGAGTACTCGTATATTTTTACGCCGGCTTCAATAAGATCGCGGTAGTAGGAACGCGTTGTCATATGTACAAGGAAGCTGTCCGACTGGTGCGGGGTGGTGATCCTCACGTCGACGCCGCTTTTCGCAGCCAGCGACAGCGCGTTTATGATACTATCGTCGATAATGAGGTACGGCGTTGTAATATATACATATCTCTGCGCATTGTTTATAATTTGTAGATACACGTTTGCGCCGACGTTTTCTTTATCCATTGGACTGTCTGCATACGGCAGAACGTACCCCTCTGCTTTTATAGGGCACGGCTCTTCCGCCCACGGGTAAAACGCCTCGTAATCCTCCTTTATATTGGTGGAAAGGGTCCACATCTGAAGGAACATAAGGGTAAAGCTCCATGCGGCTTCTCCACGTATCATGACTGAAGCGTCTTTCCAATATCGCTGATCCTCGTACACATTCATATATTCGTCTGCAAGGTTTATGCCGCCTGTGAAGGCGACCTTGCCATCAATAACCGCGATCTTTCTATGGTCGCGGTTATTTTGTTTTACTGTCAAAAACGGTCGGAACGGGTTAAAGGCAACGCATTTTATACCGTATCTGGAAAGCTCGTGCGCGTAGTAGTCTTTTAGATAAAAGAAGCAGCCCATGTCGTCGTATATGACGCGGACGTCGATGCCTGCGGCAGCTTTCTCTTTCAACACTTCAAGGATGGAATTCCACATTATGCCCTCTTTAATTATAAAATACTCTAAAAATATATACTTTTCGGCCTTTTTAAGCTCCTGCATCATATATTCAAATTTTACCTCAGCCGGAGAGAGATATTTTGTCTCTGTATTTTTGTATATAGGATATCCGGCATAATTTTGAAGATATCCGATTTGCGGCGCATATTCCGGTATTTCTGCAACAATTTCCTGAAAGTAGTTTTCAGGCTGCAAAAACAGTTCTCGCGAATGGGAGTTGATGATTTTTATTTTTTTGCGGAAAATCCTTGTGGCGCTCTGGAAATTGAACATTAAGTAAAAAAGCCCGCCGAATATCGGGAAAAGAAGCACAAGGATCATCCATGGCGTTTTATATGCCCCCTTATCACTTCTGATAGCTATATGCAGTGCGACGCATATACTGAGCAGAGAGAGAAAGAGGCGTATAAATTTAGAATATTCGCTGCTTGTAATTAACATGAAAAAGAGAAAAGAAAACTGTAATACCAGCAGTATGATATTTATACTGCGGCTGGAAAAAATAACTCTTGACCATCTCTTATGCATACCGCACTACTCCTTGAATAACAGATATTGTATTGAAATCTAGATTTTAACTATATTAGTATATACTACCATATATAAGTCAGGACTTCAACGGCAAAAATATTTTAATTTTATATTTTGAAAAAAGATTTTAAAAAATGTGGAAATTATTTCCAGCCTGGTATATAATGTGTATTAACAGTTAGCAATGATATCCTATAGTTGCGGAAGGCGGGATAGCAGATTTGAATGTGAATATTATAGTGAGTGCCTGCCTTTTGGGGATGTGCTGCCGGTATGACGGGCAGAGCAAGCCTCGGAAAGAAATCATAAAATTGAAAGAAAAGTACAATTTGATAGCGGTGTGCCCGGAGATATTCGGCGGGCTTGCTACGCCGAGAGCGTCGGCGGAACGACGGGGAGATAAAGTCGTGACCAAAGGTGGGGGAGACGTTACGGCAGAGTATATAAAGGGAGCTGAAGAAACGCTGTACCTTGCGTCTCTTTTCAACTGTAAGTTTGCTGTTTTGAAGGAACGCAGTCCCTCATGCGGATTCGGAGAAGTGTATGACGGAACCTTTTCCGGCACGCTTAGGAAGGGGCACGGCGTAACGGCAGAATTGCTTTCAAAAAACGGTATAAAGGTTTTTGGAGAATCGGAAATCTATTCAATTATTGAGGAGCTGGAAAAGAAATGATAGACCTGCATGTCCATACTACGGCGTCCGACGGAAGCGATACGCCGGCAGAGGTAGTGGAAAAGGCTGCCGCTATCGGGCTTTCAGCTATTGCAATAACAGATCATGACACGGTTGAAGGTATAGACAGCGCAATGGCAGCCGGTAAAGAGCACAGGGTCGAGGTCGTGCCGGGAATCGAGATATCTACGGAATATGCCGGACATGATATCCACATTTTGGGGTACTATATAGACTACGCGTCTGCAAAATTGCAGCCGGTGCTGGATTGGGTGATAAACGACAGGAACGCAAGAAACGAAAAAATAATCGAAAAGCTCGCAAGCGACGGATACGATATATCGATTGAAGAGCTTAAAGCAAAGCACCCTGATACTGTGATAGGTAGACCGCATATTGCAGAATGCTTGCTTGAAAAAGGGTATGTAAACTCTGTTGCGCAGGCGTTTAGTGAATTTCTTGCAAAAGGGCGACCGTATTTTTTGCCGAGAAAATATCTGCCTCTTCAGCGTACGATAGACGTAATAAGAGAGGCGGGCGGCATTGCTGTTATAGCGCACCCGCTCCAGTATAGATTTGATAATGAGGATTTAAAAAAGTTTTTGAAAACGGCTAAAGACATGGGAGCCGAGGGGATGGAGGTTATATACCCAAAATATTCCGACGAGCAGTCAGCTTTTTTGTCGTCGATTGCCGACTATATGTCTTTGCTTAAAACCGGCGGCAGTGATTATCACGGCAGTATAAAGCCCGATATCAAGCTGGGCGTTGGAATGGGCGCTATGAATGTGCCGGATGAGTATTTGGACATGCTTAAAAGGAGGCGGTGATATGCTTGGAGCAATCATCGGTGATATCGCGGGTTCGCCTTACGAATTTAATAATGTCAAATCAAAAGATATCGAGCTTTTCGGTCCTTTAAGCAGATTTACAGACGACTCTGTTATGACGGCGGCAGTAGCGGAAGCATGTATTGCATATACGCAAAATAAAGACATTGTATTATTTGAGAGGGCTGTTGTAAACTCGATGCGCTTGTTAGGAAGGAAATATCTCGCAGCGGGGTATGGCGGGCGGTTTGAGAGGTGGCTGCTAGCAGAGGATCCAAAGCCGTATTACAGCTACGGAAACGGATCTGCAATGCGGGTATCGCCTGTAGCATATGCAGCGGACAGCCTTGAAGAGGCTGAACTTTTAGGTGAAACGTCAGCCAAAGTGACCCATAATCATCCGGAGGGGATAAAGGGCGCTCGTGCTGTTGCTGCAGCAGTTTACATGGCGCTGCACGGGAAAAGCCAGAACGAGATAAGGGCATATGTTGAGGAGAAATACTATAACATCGATTTTTCACTTGATGAAATAAAATCCGATTATTCGTTTGACGTCAGTTGCCAAGGGAGCGTCCCTCAGGCGATGGAAGCGTTTTTTGAAGCAAAAGATTTTGAGGATGCAATAAGAAACGCCATCTCGATAGGCGGGGATTCTGATACTATTGCCTGTATTGCCGGCGCGATATCTGAACCGTATTTTGGTATACCGGAAGATATCCGCAGCTATGCTATAGACGTAATGAAGGATACAGATATTTTGAAAGTGTATAATGAGTTCACAAAAGCGTTTGATATTAAATAATGACGGAGGTAACTGAGATGTATTTTGAGAAAACTGGAATTGAAAACACTGAAAAAACGATCGCACTGGCAATAAAAGCGGCACATGAACGCGGGATAAAGTATATTGTGTTTGCTACTACGACAGGCTATACGGCTGACCGTATACCAGACGGAACAGGCTTGAATTTTGTCTGCGTTACGCACTCGTACGGGACAAAGACCCCGGGTGAAAACCATATGCCGCGCGAAAAATTCAAGGAGATAGAGGATCGCGGTATCGAAATATGCACTGCAACGCATATTTTCAGCGGGGTGGAGCGCGCAATATCGAATCGCTTCAAAGGCGCCGGCGAAGCTGAGATAATGGCTGCCGCACTCAAGCTGTTTTGTGAAGGGATGAAGGTTGTGGTAGAGATCGCGGCAATGGCTGCGGACGGCGGTTATATCCCAGTTGATGAGCCGGTCATCGCCGTTGCCGGCACGGGTCGAGGTGCGGATACTGCCGTCATACTGCGTGCATCTCACGCAAGCCGTATCTTTGATACAAAAATAGACGAGATAATATGCAAGCCGATTAAGTAGAGAGATATATAATCGTGCTGCTGCGAGTCAAAAATGTGGCGGCGCGATTTTTAAAATCGTCCGAACTTTTAACGCTTAAATTAAAGGGAGGCGGCGCTTATGTCATCATTTACAGCGAGCAAACGTTCTATAAACGGTAAAGCAAAAAGACGACGTACAAAAATAAATAATGACAGATACTTGGACGAAATAGCCGGCATGCTTGAGAATTTGAAGTTTAAAAAGGCGTTGCTTGGCGTAGATGAGCTTGACGTGTGGTCGAAGCTTAAAAGCCTTGATGAGATGTACCACAAATTGTATATTGCGCAGGAGATCAAGTACAGAACGTTGCTTGAAGAGTACAAGACTGTGCTTACAGGACAGAAAAGTGCAATTCTCCAACTCAAAAGCGAAGGCATACCGGAGAACGTTAGCGATGAATAATTTGAATGGAAGACCGTCAACAGAAAAAGTCATATGCTTGCGCCTGCAAAAACTTGAGACGCAGAGACTTTGGACAGGTATATTTTTGAAGCTGGCTTTCATTTTGGCTATAGCTTGGATCATTTTTGTAGGAGTTTTTGGTTTCTACACCGTTAAAAACGACGCGATGGCTCCTGCATTAAGAGAGGGAGATCTGGTCTTTTACTACCGTTTGACGAATGAGTATATGTCCGGTGATGTTGTAGTGTACAAAATAGACAGCGGATTTTACATAGGGCGTATAACTGCAAAGCCAGGTGAAGAGGTAATTGTGACAGACGACGGCGAGCTTGTAATAAACGGATATTTACAGCCAGCAGAAAACAGCGAGATTACTTACCCTTTAGGGGAGAATATTGTGTACCCGCTTATATTGGGTGAAAATGAATATT
>CALWWO010000117.1 GCA_944385265.1 uncultured Oscillospiraceae bacterium | reverse complement strand
CGAACCCGCTGCGCTGGGCTTCGATTCGGTTTTTATCCGGATTGGTGTATCTATTTTGTCAACGAAACCCATAAAAGGTCAGCTATATCGATGCCCTCAAAAAAGCCTTGATTTTTCAAGGCTTTTTCTACTTTCAGAGGAGAGTTTTCGGAAACGGGCGGCAGAAGGGGGGTATAAGTGATGAATGAATATGAACGCCTGCGACGGCAGGCAGGGCAGTATAGGAGGGATTACCAACCCGGCACGAGAATTATGTTCTTTTATAACGATTGCGACTGCAACCCGGCAAACCTGTTTCGCTGCATGAAGGAGCGGACGATGGATGAACGGGGGGTGTCCATGACCGATAAGCAAAAACAGGTATCAACGGGAACTATCACGGCGGCGGAAATGTGGTGTTTGGGGAGGACAGCATATTGAATTGGATAATATCCCATACCGAGTAAAGAAGCGTGTATCATTATATGAAAGTGTTATCGGTGAACGGAAATCATCATCGGGAGGGCTGTTTTCACCTCGCCGAAGGCGATAACAGGCAGAGGTATTGAAGGCATTTGCGTCCTGGCCTAAAGCCGAGCGTTGAAACATCAGCAGAAATGCGAGCCGTCGCAGCAAAAGGGGCGTCTCGCAGCGATCCTGAGAGAGGTTAAGGACTGAAAGGCAACGCTTTTTATCTGCATAGGCCGGTGAGTGTGTTCCAGAAGGCAAAAAATGCCTTTTGTCGGTGGATATCGTGGAGAAATACGGACAAGCAGACAAAACGATTGATACAAGAAAATACTTTGGTCATCTGTCGTAAATTAGACAGATGACCACTTTATACTTATTTACTTCGGAGGAACACATTATGAAACTAGTAAAACGTGGCGAAATTTATTTCGCCTATTTAAGCCCAGCTGCAGGCTCGGGGCAGAACGGCGTCCGCCCAGTCCTTGTTCTGCAGAATAACACAGGAAACCAACACAGCCCAACCACAATTGTAGCTGCCGTTACAAATTTCATTTATTTCCGGCAAGATACTCTTCGGCATAGTGTACGGCCACAGCGCCGTCCGATACGGCTGTAACGATTTGACGAAGCGGCTTGGTCCGGACGTCGCCCACGGCATATACGCCTTCTATATTCGTCCTTGTGGATTCGCCGGCTACTATATAGCCCTGAGGGTCGAGCTCAACGGCGTTTGACAAAAAATCCGTGGCGGGTTTTCTGCCAATGCTGACAAAAACGCCGTCGCAGGGCAGTTTTGTTATTGATCCCGTCTTAACGTCCTTTATCAGGATACCGGTCAGCTTATTATCAGCTATCAATTCAGAGACATTGCTGTTCCAAAAGAACTTCACGTTTTCCACCTTAAGCAGGGGGTCGTGATAAATCTTCGCTGCCCGTAGCTTATCCCGACGATGGACAACATATACCTGTTTTGCCAGCCGTGAAAGATAGAGTGCGTCCGATGCGGCGGAATTTCCGCCGCCCACTACCACGACAGTCTTCCCTTTATAAAACCGGCCGTCGCAATGGGCGCAGTAATGGACTCCCTTGCCGGTAAATTCCCGTTCCCTCGGGATACAAAGCTCGCGCGGATTCGCTCCGGTGGAGAGTATAACGGCTTTTCCATAGAAATCGCCGCTTATAGTTTCGGCCTTTTTGATTTTGCCGGAAAGATCCACAGCGGTCACCTCGGCGTATTCGGTTTTCGCGCCGAACCGTTCGGCGCCCTGCTGCATTTTCATGCCCAGGGTAAAGCCGTCAATGCCCTCGTCAAAGCCCGGGTAGTTGTCGATATCGCCGGTCAGAGCCATCTGCCCGCCTGCCGCGATCCGCTCCAGCAAAACGGTATCAAATCCCGCCCGTGCTGAGTATAAAGCCGCGGTATATCCGGCCGGACCGCCGCCGATTATTAATATATCATATATATGGTCCATAATTTCCCACTCCCGTTTTCTTCTATTAATATTATCCATGGCCGCAGGTGAATATTTTTGGATCTAAAATATTTACCTGCGGCCTGTATGAAGCTTTACTTGCATTCAGTGCAGATATATTCGGGCACGGTACGCTCGTTGATCACAGATTCGTACAGCCGCCAGCCGCCTGCGAGGTTATAGCAGTCGTAGCCGTTCCCAGAAAGGATTCGGCAGGCGATATAGGAACGGAGGCCGGAATGGCAGTGGACGTAGACCGGCTTATCCTTGGGGATCTGAGAGAGATTTTCACGCAGGGAATCCAGGGGAATATTGATAAACCCGTCGATCATTCCGCCAGCCACTTCGGTTTTAGTGCGCACGTCGAGCAGCGTCACGCTGCCGTCGCGCGGAAGGTTCTCCACATCATGCCAGAAGAACTGCTTCATTTTTCCGGAGGTCACGTTTTCTGCGACAAATCCCACCATGTTTACCGGATCTTTGGCTGAACCGAACGGCGGCGCGTAGCACAGCTCGAGATTAGCCAGGTCTGTCACCTTAGCTCCGAAACGGATAGCTGTCGCCAGTACGTCCATACGCTTGTCAACGCCGTCAAAGCCGACGATTTGAGCACCTAGCAGCTTATGCGTCGCTTTATCCCACAGTACCTTTATCGACATATTGGACGCGCCCGGATAATAGGATGCGTGCGAGCCTGAATAAGTGTAGGTCTTGTCGTAGGCAATGCCCGCCGCTTTTGCGCTCGTTTCACTAAGGCCGGTGGTGGCGACCGTCATGTCAAACAGCTTGAGTACGGCCGAACCCTGTGTTCCGGTGTATTCGCGGCTGTAACCGGCAATATTGTCGGCCGCTATGCGGCCCTGCTTGTTGGCAGGCCCGGCAAGCGGGATGAACGCGGGTCTGTCTGTAATAAAATCTTTCACTTCAACGGCGTCGCCGACCGCATAAATATCCGGAAGGTTTGTTCTCATGCCGCCGTCGACGACGATGCTCCCGCGTGGATTTACTTGAATGCCGCAGGCCTTGGCAAGAGCTGTTTCGGGGCGGACTCCTACGGACAAAATGACAATATCAGCCGGAATTTCACCCTTTTGCATAACAACGCTGTGCTCACATATAGCCGTTACCCCGTTCTGCAGATAAAGCCGAATCCCTTTTGCCTTGATATACCGATGCACGTCAGCCGCCATATCCGGGTCAAGCGAGGTGATCAGGTGGTCGGCGAGCTCCACGACCGAAACATCCAGTCCCGCTTCGGCAAGGTTTTCCGCCATCTCTACCCCGATATATCCTCCGCCGACCACAACGGCCGATTTTGGCTTTGCGGTGTTGATGTAATTCTTGATTTTCATGGTGTCCGGGATATTGCGGAGCGTAAAAACCATATCACGGTCAATGCCCTCAATATTCGGCTTAATTGGCTCAGCCCCGGGAGACAAGATCAGGTTGTCGTAGGTTTCCGCGTAGGTTTCGCCCGTACGGAGATTTTTAACTGTTACGGTTTTAGCTTCGGGATCGATTTTTATTGCCTCATTGAATATGCGCACATCGATGCGGAATCTGGCTTTAAAGCTTTCCGGCGTCTGCAGAGTCAGATTTTCCCGGTTAGTGATAGTGCCGCCGATATAAGAGGGCAGGCCGCAGTTAGCGAAAGATATGAATTCACCCCTTTCTAAAATAATTATCTCGGCCGTTTCATCCAGCCGTCTCAGTCTCGCCGCAGCGGATGCGCCGCCGGCGACGCCGCCAATAATAATTGTTTTCATATGTTTTGCCTCTTTTCTGAAAATAAGTACATAGTTCTGGAACGATTAATGCTTGAACCGATATGATTTCTTATAGTATACCCGATGTAAGTCAAATCCTCAGTGACAAAATCACAATTATGTATGATAAAAACAGAGAAAGCAGAGAAACGGCCTCAAAATGCAAGACCTTTTCTCTAAAACAGGGATTTTGCTGCACCTCCCCGGCTGAGAAAACGCCTAAACAGAGGCGATTTTATTGCGGAAAGGAACGGCCATCCCAGTATAAACGGTGATTACTGCATACTCTCTCATACATTTATTTACAATTTAGGAATAGTTTTTACAACAGAAAAATGAAATAATTTTTTACAGAAACACGTCAAAGTTTATGAGTAGTATAATGTAAACCCGACCAATCAAGCGAACAGGAGGATGCTATATGGATTATAAATTAACGGACAAAGTAGTGCTTATCAACGGTTCAACAGGCGGTATAGGACAGGCGCTGTGCCGGGCATTTGCCGGGGAAGGCTGCAAACTGGCAATTTCATCTACAAGCCAGGCAAAGCTGGACGATTTTGTGCCGACGCTTGACATACCCGCGGACAAGCTGTTTACTTCAGTGGTGGATGTGACAAAGGAGGAGCAGGTAAAAGATTGGGTCGACAGTGCATATAAACATTTCGGACAAATCGATGTGGTAATCCCGAATGCAGGCTATGAAGGAAAATATCAGGAGATTCAGGATTGCACCATGGAAGAGTATATGAAGGTATATCAGATCAACGTTTTCAGCGTCATGTTTGTTATGAAATATGCAGCGCCCTATCTTATCAAAAATGGAAACGGAGCGATCGTTACAATTGCTTCCAACGGGAGTTATACGACTTCTCCCGGTATGAGCGCATACTGTTCATCCAAACATGCAGTAGCGGGACTGGCAAAAACCGTTGCTCTGGAGCTTGGTCCTCATGGAATCCACTGCAATTATATCTGCCCCGGCGGAGTGGACACGCCAATGATCGACCGAATCGAGAAGAACACGTTTGGAGATACCAAAACACATCAGGAAGCCGAGCAGGTCTTCGGCGCGCAGTATCTGGACAAGCGCTACTGCCGGCCGGACGAGGTAGCTAATCTGGCTCTCTATTTAGCCTCCGATGTTTCATCTCACATTATGGGATCCGGCATTCGTATGGACGGAGGAATGGACGCCCTCTGCTGATCGCAAAACTTTAATTTGCTGGATAAAGCGCCTTTTCTGCGGCTTAAAAAACCGCAGAAAAGGCGCTTTTGACTTTACCATTTATGTCCAATGGAACTGAATTATCATTTTCTAAAAGAGCAGACTTAGACAAATATATATGAATTTTTATTTTCAAGCCAATGTCTCGGGAATGCTTGTATCTTCGCAAAAATTCTTTATGTTATACAAAAATAAGCATTCATCAATTTTATTATCAGCAATATAACTATCAATGCTTCCGTTGTAATAGCGTGGATCGATTATGTGGATTGTTTCATAGTCGTTTATTAGAAACGGAACGAAGGCGTTTGCATAAGAATCCTTTATAATAAGTAGATGTTTACCGTTTTTTTGCGGAGTATTTATAGTTATTTCAGGATGATTTCCATTTAAAAAGATCTGATATTTGTCTTTTTGCGAGAGGTGTTCCATAGCATAAACCGTATCGCTCTGTACTTTTCCATAATTGTATTCAATTTCAGTGAACCGCTTCCCCTCTTCTATTTAGATTATTTGGCTATGATGGGCGTCTTTATTTTTCTGTCCTACTATATTTCCATTTCCGTGCTGCTGCGGAAACTGCCCGGAAAAAAAGCCCATAAAAAATAACAAAAAGCAGATTCAATATCCAAACGTGCTTCAATATTTTGCTGATTTACAATATCAGGAGGTATCAAGGAAATGATTCATAAAAAGATAGCTTCAAGCGTATCGATCTTTCTTATAACGCTGTCTTGTAGATTGCAAAATGATTTTCGGAGGTATTTTATTATGAAAAAGAACATAGGAAACGTACTGGCCCTATATCCGATGCCCCTTGCGGTGATCGGGGCGATCGTAAACGGAAAGCCAAACTGGCTGCTGGCCGGGCATTTGGGAATCATGGGTCACGACCATGTAATGGTAAGTCTGGCAAAGCCCCACTATACAAATCAGGGTATCAAGGAAAGCAAAAAGCTATCGATAAATATCGTGGATGAGACCATACTCGCGAAAGCGGACCGTTCCGGCTGCGTCAGCGGCAGCAAGGAGGATAAATCGGAACTATTTGATTTTATTCTTGCCGACGGCGGAACGCCGATGATTTCTCAGGCGTCCGTTGTGATGGAGTGCAGTGTAGAGGATATCTATGAAACGAAGGGGTTTGACAACTTTATCTGTACCATCGACAACACATATGCCGAAGAAAATGTACTGACCGAGGACGGCAAGCTGAACTACCGTATTTTAAAGCCTGTACTGTTTGAGATGCCCACCTATGAGTACCTGAAAACCGGCGACGTGATAGGCAAGTGTATGTCTTTCGGAAAACAGGAATAGCCATTTAACGTAATAATTATTTCCGGCCGCATAAGAGGATCTGCTTTCATGAGGTCTGCTTTTTTGTAAAAAGCCGCCGGTGCACTTATTCCGCTGCGTCTCCTCTCAAAATTACGATCGCCTGCGCTGGATCGTAATTTTGTAAAAAGAGGTGGTCACCCCGAAGAAGATATAGTGGGGGCGTGCTCCCCCTGCAAAAAAAGATGTCAAATTAAAGCTCGGCGAAGCGGGTTTGATTTGAAGAGGAGGAGCGGCAAAGCGGGTAAGTACTGAGCTTTAGCTCGATGCGAGCGAAGCTAAATCCGCGACGACGTGTACCTAGTTACAACATGGACAAAGCTACAGGAGCAGTGCCGCATGTGCGACGATAGATTGCATTGTAGTTTTACGCTCCTGCTCGAGCAATTCCCAAAAACAAAACGCAACCAATTACGCTGGTTGCGTTTTTGTTCTTTTTCGCCCACGCAGTGAGCGAAAAAAGCACGCCATAATTTTTAGTCGGTTTTTCGTTTTCTTGGATATGGCTTTCGTTCGTCAGTGCGCTCTAAAATATAATCCACCGACGTGCCGTAAAAATCAGCAAGCTTGACCAACAAGGGTAAAGGCAGCTGGCGAAGCTGATTTTCATATTGAGAATATGTGTTCTGCTGCACATGCAGAAGATTTGCGATCTCTTTTTGCGTAAAATCCCCATCCTCGCGCAGCTCCTTTAAACGCAAATCGGTCATCCCCTTTTTAAATGTAGATATCCACATTTTATTTATATTCAAATCGAGACATTGACAATTATCTCAATTTGAGATAAAATATCTCCCGCAAAGTTACAACTTTTGTTCTCTGATATTGCTCGTTACGGTAATATTTTTGCTCACGAATTACGGCGAAATTGACTATAGCTATAATACAGTGCGTTATAAGCCTCTTTTATGCAACGTGACGGCATATTATTTATAAACACATTTTTGCCGCCGTTCCGGCGACAAAAATTTTCTTGCTGTGGGCAAAAAAATACAATATTTTTTGCCGGATAACAGATTATGATGCACTTTTGATGCAATTGTGATATATTTTTATTAATAACGGGAGGAGATGCTGAATGATACGGATTTTAGCCGTAGATGATGAAAAGCCTATCACGGAGCTTTTGCGCGTCAGCCTTAGCCGTGCGGGCTACCAATGTGTTTGTGTTTATGACGGTGTTTCGGCCGCCAATATGATAGAAAAAGAGACGTTTGATCTTGTTCTGCTCGACATAATGCTGCCGGGGATCGACGGGTTCGAGCTTATGGACTATATCCGACAGACGGGAATACCGGTGATATTTCTGACGGCGAAAAACGCCGTGGCAGACCGCGTAAAGGGGCTGCGGATGGGCGCTGAGGACTATATAGTAAAGCCGTTTGACGTGCTTGAGCTGCTCGCGCGTGTAGACGGCGTGCTGCGCCGCCACGGAAAACTCGACACGAACATCAGAATAGACGATCTTGAGATAAACACACTCTCGATGCAGGTTTTCCGCCGCGGAGAGGAGATACCGCTCACGCGGAAGGAGTACGATCTTCTTCTGCTGTTCGCGCAGAACGTGGGCGTCGTACTTTCAAAAATGACGATATACGAGCGCGTATGGGGAGGGGAATACCCGGAAAACACGCGCACTGTTGAGCTTCACATACAGAGAATGAAGAAAAAGCTGAACTGGGACGACAAAATACGCCCTGTGTACGGCATGGGCTACCGCTTGGAGGAGTAACGTATGAGCTTTCGCCTAAAGCTTATGATCACTATATCACTGCTTATCGCGGTATCGTTCGGTATCGGCGGTACGCTTATAATAACGACCTCGTTCAATACGACGCTGCAGCAGGAGAGGCAGACGGCGCTCACCTCGTTTGAAAGCGTGCAGAACACGCTGTACCTTTTAAATTCACTCGGCGCTCAGACCGATTTTGACGGACTCAGCGAAGCGCTTTCGCAGATGTCGACGCAGAATTACGGGCAGTGGCAGGCGCTGCTGCTGCGAAACAACGAGGGACGCATGTTCAGAAGCGGCGAGGAGGAGCTGTTGAATTATGATCTGCCCGCGCCGGAGTCGGGACAGTGCAGCTATTTATCCGTATCTGACCAGTTCGGCCACGGACTTGTGATTTTGAGCGTTATACCGACCGGAGAGAGCGAGCTTGAGCTCACGGCGCGGTTTGATCTGTCGGACGTATACAATCTGCGGGATCTGCAGCAGAGACTGTATTTTATAGTGTACATCGCCGTTGTCCTGTTCGGCATAGCGGCGTCGGTCGCGCTGTCGTTTGCGCTGACAAGGCCGCTTCGCCGCCTTCTCGTGACAGTGCGGAGAATAGCGGCCGGCGATCTGTCCACGCGTTCAAATATACCGACAAACGACGAGTTCGGCCAGCTCTCGCGAGACTTTGACGTGATGGCGGACAGACTTCAGGAGAATATCAGCCGGCTTGAGAGCGATATGCAGCGGCAGGAGAACTTTATGGGCGCTTTTGCGCACGAGCTAAAAACGCCCATGACATCTATAATCGGCTTTTCGGATCTCCTGCGTCAGGGAAATCTCGACGAAAACTCGAGGATGATGGCCGCGGACTATATCCATTCCGAGGGGCATCGGCTTGAGAGACTGTCGTTCAAGCTGCTCGAACTTCTGCTTCTCAAAAAGGACGAGCTCGAGCTAAAGCGTGTCCGTCTGAACGTGTTTGTCGCCGAGATCGAGCGCGCGCTTTCGCCCGCGCTGAAAGCGAAAGGCATTCGCCTCGTTTGCAGGGGCGAGCATCAGCGCGCGGTGTTTGAACCGGATCTCGTAAAATCCGTGCTGTACAATCTCGTCGACAACGCCTCAAAGGCGATGGACGGCGGCGGTATAATCGCGGTGCAGGCCGTCTCGATTTTGGACGGCTGCCAGTTCCATGTAGTCGACAACGGCCACGGCATGGAGCAGGAGGAGCTCTCAAAAATCACCGAGGCGTTTTACCGCGTCGACAAGGCCCGCGCCAGAAGTCAGGGCGGCGCGGGGCTCGGCCTTGCGCTGTGCAAGCAGATAGTTGAGCTGCACGACGGCAGCATAAATTTTACAAGCGTCCCCGGAAAAGGCACCCACGTCACCGTGACACTCTACGGAAAGGCGGTGCGGAAAGATGCGCAAGCTTAAGATCGCGCTCGCCGTTTTTATAACGCTGCTGCTTATCGCGGCGGGGGCGTGCATCCCGTTCCTCGTATCGAAAATCCTGGATGACAGAATGGAGAACGAGGCCGAGTATGACCGTGTATCCACCGTGGAGCTCAGCATAAGCCAGAACACGCCCGGCGTTGAAAAACTCGCGATGATGGCTATGATGACGTCTATGTTCGAGGTGTCGGGAAGCGAGCTTAATTTAACATAAAATGACGTCGGCTCGATCGTCGGCAACGCTCTGCTGCCGTATGAAAACCGAGGCATGATATTAAAATCAGAGGACGTCACCTCGCATATCTGGGGTGATAGTACGCCGATGCTCGTCCTGATACCGTCGGCACCGGAGCTGCAGGACGCCGTATGGCTTCTGGAAAGGAATTATCGCAACTCTCCTTATTTATGGGATGAGGACGCGGCGACGCTCGATCTCGTTCTGGACGACGAGACGGGCAGCATACTAAAAATGGAATATACAAGCGCCGACCCCGTATTTAATGAGGCAGTGTTTGAAAACCACCTGCTGTTTATTGCGAGATACTACTTTATAGAGCTCGGCATAACGGATTATATGGACTTCCGGACAAACGAGATTGTAGACGGCACGGGCACGGCGCTCTGCCGTTACACATTTGAGGCGTACGGCTACGGTACGGTGTACGTCGATATCGTCATCCACGAGCATGGGTTTTACATAGACCATTACATTCGCTAAAGGGGCGGGGTGATATCTTGCGAAAATTAAAAACGGCCGCGATCGTCGCCGCTACGGCGGCTTTGATATTTGTGTGCGCATTTCTCCCGCATACGATACTGACGATTTTCAGCGGCGACGGCGAAACCGGATATATCGATTTCGACGCAGTCTCCGCCGAGCTTGAGATGATCGAGCCCGGGACATCACTTTCGATGAAGCGAAAGCTCGCCATAATGTCTCAGCCAAATATGTTCACCTCTACAAATCACGATCCCGCTCTTGACGAGTCGATCGTTTTTGAGAGGACAAACACCATAATAGACGGTTTGCAGAACGCCGGCCTTCTTACATGGTACGGCACCGCGGACAACAATGCCGCGCCCATGATAAGATACGATATCGGCACGATACACAACATCGTGCATTACTGGACGGTCGGATTTGCGGGGTTTGCGCCGACAGGCAGGACCGGCTCGTACCTCGTCACATATATAGACGATGAGACGGAGAGCCTGCTTGGTATATCCTACACGGCGCCGAAGCCTCTTCAAGCCATGCCCGCCGAGGGCACCGACGAAGAACGAGCGGAACTCCGCATGGAAACGATAGACACTCTCGCGGCGATATATTTTGAACAGCTTGGCCTTATGGACGAGGCAGAGAAAAACAAATCCCGGAACGGGTATTATCGGATAATTCACAATACGGATTCGACGTCTTGCCACTACCTTTTCGCCGACAGCGAGTACGGCGCATTCGAAATAGATTTCTATGCAACCGACGGCGGAGATTTTCGGATAGAATACACGTCGTGACGCGCCGGCGCGGCAAAAAGCAATACGCCGCCGTCTCTTAAAGCGCCCCGCGCATTCCGGCCCGATTGCGCCGCCTTTTTGTACGAAGAGGTTAGACGGCGCTTTTTGACATATTAAACCCACTTGAACAGGACGGGGATATTTTGAAAAAGGCTAAAACTACGGTAATTATTTCAGCGGCTGTTGTGCTTGCGGCGGTCATAGCATGCCTGCCGTACTTTATATCGGCGCGGTATGACAGCGTACACAGCTCGGCAGCATACAGCGACATATCCTCCGTTGAG
>CALWWO010000116.1 GCA_944385265.1 uncultured Oscillospiraceae bacterium | reverse complement strand
AACACGGTTTTGAGATATCCCGACAACTCCGCCGTCCGGCTGCATCGATATATCGAGTATGACCTCACCAGGGAGATTATATTCCCCCTGAAGGTTCTCATCATCCAGCCGCAGCCTTGCAATGCTGCTGCCATCAGAGGCGACGGTAAGCGCCGCAAGCATTGAATTATCGTCGGACAGCACGGCCGCCATTACATACCCGTCGGCCGAATACCATCTGTAGGCCTCCGCACCGCTTGGACGGTACACGGTTACGATTCCCCTGTACTGTTCATCTTCGGTACATACTGAAAACCATCCGTTTTTATTTAACGAAACGTCGGATATCCTCTTTTGCGTATCAAGTTCAAACACCATTTTATCGGCCTTGAACAGCCTTACGGCATATCCGCCGATATCGTACGCGACAGCATATCCCCCCGCCGACTCTACAGCAGGCTGAGAAAAAGCTTCCTCCGCCGAGAAGATCTGCGTACCATATCGGTCATAAACCTCGATGCCATCGGAATTTACATACGCCATATTTGTGCCCAGGGCAGCGCAGCGCTCTTCATCCTCGTACGTTATGGTCATACCGGTTATCTCGCTTTTATTCGTCACGAAAGCCGATATGTCCCTTACAATGCCGCTGAGACTCGACCCCTCACTTCTAACTATAACATACGCGGCAAGCAGGACAAGAGTAACGAGCAAAACGCCTGTCAGTATCAGGCGAAGCAGCGCGAGCTTCCTTCTTCTCTTAGCGTTCATTCATTTAACACCTTATTCTAACATTGTTTGACAAAAAATAACAGTAAATTTTATTTGAACAGCTTTTCCCCTGCCGTGCCGCCGTACCAGAGCCTCGTCATGTACAGTCCCTGCGGGGGTACTGTCGGCCCTGTGAGCCGCCGGTCACGCTTTTCAAGCAGGCCCGGAATATCCTCCGGCGCAAGCTTTCCCTCAGACGCGTAAATGAGTGTTCCGGCCATTGCCCGCGCCATATTGTACAAAAAACCGTCGGCACAGACCCTAAGGCTGAAAATATCGCCCTTTCGCTCCACATCATAGTAGTACACCGTACGTACGGTCGTTTTAGTCTCAGTGCCTACCGAGCGCACCGCGGCAAAATCGTGCGTGCCTATAAACTCCCTCGCCGCCTCTCTCATGACCTCAAGCTTCAGCGGGGACGGGTAGAAATACGCCCTGTTGTGGTAAAACGGATCTTTTATCCTTGAGTTATATATATAATATGTATACTCCTTCCTGTCGCATGAGAGTATAGCATTGAAATCATCCTCAACTTCGGCGGCCGCGGTAACACTTATGTCGGGCGGCAGCAGGGCGTTGACCGCAAACGGTATCCTGTCACACGGTATCCTCGAATCGGTCTTGAAATTCGCGCAGTAGCATTTGGCGTGGACTCCGGCGTCCGTTCTGCCGCAGCCCACAGCCTTTACCGTATGGCCGCACATTTTCGACAGCGCTTTTTCAAGTGTTCCGGCTACCGTTACGTCATTTTTCTGCACCTGCCACCCATGATATGCAGTGCCGTCATACATCATTTTCAAAGCTATGTTTCTCATCGACTCTCCCATTGGCTATTTATATTTTTACGTTAAAAACCAAAAACTGCGAGCGTTATCATAACAGCGGCCGTCACGGCAGTCAGCGCAAACGCTGCATAGTCACGTCCGGCGAACACAAGCTGTTTCATGCGCGTTCTTCCGTCGTCCCCGTGATAACAGCGGCTCTCCATAGCCATGGCGAGTTCCTCCGCCCTGCGCAGCGAGCTTATGAAAAGCGGAATAAGCAGCGGCATCATCGCTTTTGCCTTTTGGATCAGATTTCCCGTCTCAAAATCTGCACCCCGCGCTTTTTGCGCGCTCATTATCTTGTCGGTCTCCTCTATGAGTATTGGTATGAATTTAAGCGCGATACTCATCATCATTGTAAGCTCATGCACCGGCACTTTTATCTTTTTGAGCGGGCGCATAAGCGCCTCCAGCCCGTCCGTCAGCGCGAGCGGCGATGTGGTGTACGTCAAAAGCAGTGTGCCCGTTATGAGCATGACTATTCTTATAATGAGGTAAGCCGCCATCCTGAGCCCTTCGTAAGTTACCGAAATCCTCCAGAGCGTGAACACCGGCGTCCCGGGTGTGAAAAAGATATTAAGCACTGCGGTGAATATCAAAATTATAATTACCGGCTTTATACCGCGCAAAAGCATTTTGAGCTTTATGCCGGAGGCAGCGATGCACGCGGCGAGCAGCGCCCCCAGCACTATATATGATACAAAGCTGTTTCCTACAAAAAGCAGGACAATATACACAAACACTACCACGAGCTTTGTGCGCGGGTCAAGAGTGTGTATGACGGAGCCGCCCGGGAAATACTGTCCGAGCGTTATATCTCTCAGCATCGAATCCCGCCCCCTCTCAGCGCCGTGAGCTCTGACATGAGCTGGTCTATCGTATAAACCGAATCATCTATCGGAAGTCCCATTGCCTTCAGGCGTTCCGCTATCTGGGTTACCTGCGGAACGGAGAGCCCCATGCTCTCTATCTCTTTTTTCTTCGCGAAAACATCTTTCGGCGTACCGTCCATAGCTATATGTCCGTGATACATGACCACCATTCTGCCGACCGTCCTTGCGATCTCCTCCATGCTGTGGCTGACCATAATGACGGTCGCGCCGCGTTTTTCGCGGTATTCTTTTATGTTATCGATTATCTCGTCGCAGCCGCGCGGGTCGAGTCCGGCCGTTGGCTCGTCCAATATAAGCACCTCCGGCTGCATGGCAATAACTCCGGCAATTGCGGCGCGGCGTTTCTGGCCGCCGGACAGCTCGAACGGCGATTTGTTCATAACGCTCTCGGGCAGTTTGACAAACCTCGCCGCCTCGCGGACGCGGTCGTTCACCTCGGCGTCCGATAATTTCATATTCTTCGGGCCGAACGCAATATCCTTATACACGGTCTCCTCAAAAAGCTGGTATTCGGGGTA
>CALWWO010000115.1 GCA_944385265.1 uncultured Oscillospiraceae bacterium | reverse complement strand
GAATTTTTGAACTATTAATCCCATGTATATCTCCTCCAAAGCTTTACTTAGCGTTAAAGCTATCATATATTTGCCTATACTACATTATATGCCTAATATCAAGGTCGTTCAAACAAGTATCCTAAAGTACGTCTTTACGTCTTTGCCGTCAATAAGAGGTAAAAGCTCGTTTTCAGACATCTCTTCCGTGACGTACGCCGTTTCGCCTTTTTCCTCAGCGATTTTTTCAAAGCCGCCAAGCTC
Organism: uncultured Oscillospiraceae bacterium; assembly: GCA_944385265.1. Next base: position 3,317 of record CALWWO010000115.1, on the reverse strand, counting down.
TGACGCGCTCCTTATATACCATCTGCTGCGAAGCTCCATGGAGTCGCCGATCATATCGGGCGCCGCGTCCTCTGTCCACGGCATAGTCTTCGGCATGCTGAGCAGCTTTGCACTGTCCACAACGTCCGCCGCTACTGCGCTCGCCGTTGGGAATTTGCCGGCGCCGGGACCGTAAAACATGACGCTGCCTATCGCGTTTCCCTTTACTACTATCCCGTTCATGACGCCTTCAACGTTTGCGAGAAGATTATCCTCGTATATGAGATGCGGAGCCACATACGCGGTTATTTTCCCGTCGTCGTCAAGGACGCCTCTTCCCAGCAGCTTTATCTTACACCCCATAGCCTCTGCAAAACATATATCGATCTTCTTTATATCGCCTATCCCGCGTTTTCGCACATATTTCGGATATACGTGCTTTCCGAAGCAGAGCGAGCTTAAAATGCTTATCTTGCGGCTCACATCGTCCCCCTCTATATCGGCGGCTGGATTCCTCTCGGCGTATCCAAGCTCTTGCGCCTGCTTCAGAGCATTTTCAAACGTTTCCCCGTTTTTAATCATCTCTGTAAGGATATAATTAGTAGTGCCGTTTAAAATACCGTATATCTCATTTATCTTATCGGCTGTCAAGCACTGCTTTATCGGTCTGATTATCGGTATTCCGCCGCCGACGCTCGCTTCAAACATATAGCTTGCATCGTTATCCGCGGCAAGCTGCAAAAGCTCCATCCCGTGGGTGGCGACGAGCTCTTTATTTGACGTGACGACGCTCTTTCCAGCCATAAGCGCGCGCTTTGTAAATTCGTACGCCGCTCCTGTACCTCCTATCGTCTCTACAACTATTTTCACTTCCGGATCGGACTCGATTATACTAAAATCATGCACGATTTTTTTACCAAATGGGCTCTCGGGGAAATCCCTAACATCCAAAATATATTTCAGAGAAATCTCGGTCGACGTGCTTTGGGTTATTTTGTCGGAGTTAATTGTCAAAACCTCTGCAACTCCTGATCCGACGACCCCAAAACCTAAAATGGCGACACTTATCATACTGATCCCTCTTTCCAAATAATAATAAAATACATACGTATTGCCTATAATAACGGCTAAAAACGGTCATGCGCTTTATTTTATCACAGCCTTTTCAACAACACAATGCTTTATTTACATAAAGCGCCACTGTTTTTCCATAAAATAACTATCAAAATGACTGAGAGGCGTATATTTTGCAGAAAAATAAACATTTTCGCATCCTGCTTGTTGTTGCATATACCGCGATAGCCATAATCGCCGTATGGCTGATACTTAGATATCTTATCCCATGGTTTGCACCATTTATCCTTGCTTTTGCAACTGCAGCCGTTATAGAGCCTGCAATAAGCTGCTGCACCGATAATTTTCACTTTAAGCGCGGATTTGCCGCGTTTGTATGCTCGGTGTTGACGCTCTTCTCCTTTACAGGTATTTCCGTATTGCTCATAAGCAGGGCGATATATGAGATAACGGCTTTTGCAAAAGAGCTTCCAACCGTATTGAATAACATGCCCGATATCTATCAGATCGTAAATGAAAAAATATACAACTTTATAACTGCCGCACCGTTAGACGTGCAGACATATTTGACTGATGCTGTTGACAGTGTTTTCGCAAAACTCTCCGAGCTGCCCGTAGCGCTCTCCTCAAAGCTTCTTGATTTTGTATCGTCGGCAATCTCTTTCGCTCCGAACGCCATTTTATTTATTGCAACCTACGCCATAAGCGTCATATTCATTTCCATCAGTTTCCCGGACATCAAGAAATTTATTATTCGGCAGATCCCTTATAAAGCGCACGCAAAGCTCCGAGAAATAAAAAACGGGCTGCTTGCAACAATGGGACAATGGCTCAGGGCGGAGCTCATCCTCATGTTCATAACGTTTATCGAGCTTACAGTATTTTTTATGATACTTGGCATCGATTACGCGGCGCTGCTTGCGGTCGTGACCGCCCTCGTTGACGCTCTGCCCGTTTTAGGAGTTGGCACGGTACTGATACCATGGGCGATTGTGGAATTGCTGCTCGGAAACGGCAGACTCGCTGTCTCTCTCGTAGTAATTTACTGCGCCGTCGTTATAATCCGGAGTTTCCTCGAGCCAAAAATATTGGGAAGCCACATCGGTCTTCCGCCCGTCGTCACCCTCATTGCAGTATATGTCGGCTATGCGTGCGCCGGAATATTCGGCATGATAATGTTCCCTGTCGCGATAATAATTTTAAAGCAGTTCAACGATCTTGGGTATATCGATATTTTAAAATAGAACTTATACATCGCATAGACCAGCGTAAGACCGCCGTCTCATCATTTTCCGATAAAACTAGTCCTTTTCAGACATTTTATCACCCTTGTACAAACTCCGCTTTCTGATAAAATTATTTAAAAGAGGTGATATTATGTCAATTCAAAGCCACGAAAACCCAATGTCCGTGCGTTCTAAAAATGCTCTGGCAAAAGCGCTGCTGTCCATTATGCTTAAAAAGCCTTTCGACGATATCTCAATATCGGACATCTCCTCAAAGGCAGGACTCGCACGGCAGACATTTTATACGAATTTTTCGAAAAAGGAGGATATAATTGTATATCTGCTTTCTGAATTTTTCAAAAGATACACCGCTCACATAAATTCTCTACCCGAATTTCCGGATAACATTATAGTCGATTATTTTATATTTTGGAACGAGCATATCGATTTTTTAAAGCTTCTCTTTGCGCGTGAGCTGGGCTATTTGTTTTGTGAGCAAAACAGAGAATTTTTCATAAAACAGCTAGCGGGTTTTGAAGACGCCTTTTCTGTTGAGCCGTGGATGCTGCCATATGTTCTGTCCGGACTTGCCGGAATCACTTTTGAACTGCTTCGCCTTTGGGTAACAAGCGAACAGGGGCTCAGCATTTCCGTATTAAACACCTTGGCGAGCAATTTTATGTCGGGACGTATTTTTGCACATACCTGATTTCAAGGAAATTCATTGCTTTATACATATTTCTGCCAAAATTCATAAATTATTTACTTGAAGTAACTGCGCTACTGGCATATAATAACCTGTAATCAGGCTTTTATTTGTTCGGAGGCATATCAGCAATGAAACATAGTTTTATATCGAACTGGCAAAATGTTCAAAAAAGCCGTCTATGGGGCGTAACTATCGCCGGAGCTTTAGTAGGCATGGTTTTCGGTATCACATTTACCGTTGCATCCAAGCTTATATCCGACGACCTGTCTCCTATTTCTTTTTTGACGTATCCGATTTTGATATCTATTTTTATCATGCTTTTTAAAGGG
>CALWWO010000114.1 GCA_944385265.1 uncultured Oscillospiraceae bacterium | reverse complement strand
GTTATCGCCGAGGCTGCACAGCGCGCTATCGAGCTTGAGATAGGCGGCGTAGACTTTATCTACGACCCGCAGGCGACTGACCTCGCGAGATTCGAGTCCAGTGACACTGTCACACCGGAAGTTTTCTCCGGCTCATCCGTAATGAACATCTACTTCAACTGCTCCGAGTATTCGAGATGCCAGGACAAGAGGATGCGTCAGGCTGTCGCATATGCGACGGATACCGTAGCGCTTGCACAGGTGGCGTCCGAGGGCCTTGGAACGGCAGCGGCTTCAATAGCGCACCCGATTCAGCTCGACTGGATGCCGGAGTATGAAGGCAGAATTCTCTACGATCAGGATATGGATAAGGCACAGGCGCTTGCTGATGAACTCCGCGCTGACGGCGTTGAAATGGCGTTCTCGATCATGACCGACGAAAACGCGATGAAGCGCGCTTCGGCTACGATCATTCAGGAGGCCTGCAAGCAGATCGGTATTGCTGTTGAGATTGAACAGCTCGAATCCGCGGTCTTCCAGTCCCGTTACGGCGATCTCACAGCGTGGGATGCCTACATGGGCACGAACGGCTCGCAGATCTATGTAACGTCCCTCATGACGACACAGATCGACAGAACCGGTTATCCGAACCCCTCCGAGCTTCGCGACGCTATCAACGTAGCGTTTGAAGAGTGGAAAGAAGACACTTCGAGAGAAGTCGTAGCCTTGTGGGAGCAGGAGATTCCGATTCTCCCGCTGTTCTACCGTCAGGCTGCTGTTGCGTACAACAAAGATCTAAAGGGTGTAGATCTTGATCTCTCAGGTCTTGTACATCCCGGCTCACTCAGCTGGTGAGATCTGAAACGCCTGGTTTCTGCGCAGCTATTAAATCGCAGAACAGGATATCCTGAACTGCAGCGTGCTCGGCCGATAAGCGAAATGCTGACAGCGGTCGAGTATAGCAGTACAGATCATGATCCAAAAGTAAAGATAAGCATTAAGCTTTTCTTTGGCAAGTAAGAATCATTTCGACTGTTAGAAGGATATAAACATGTCAGTTCAAATTCAAGTTGAACAGTTTTATGTAGCGCACATCTATGGTAAGGAGAACAATTACCCAAGCGCTATTTCAACTTATAGCTTTGTGGACAAAGTTTGAAAGACCTTCCCTCTTGAGCCTTTGTCCCTCTATCAAAAGTAAACAGCGCAAGCTTCGGCTTGCGCTGTTTTGCATTTTACTGTAATTGTATTGTGCTTTATAAGCTCTTTTTAATTTGGTTGATTGCGTTTTTTTCAAGGCGGGATACCTGCGCTTGGCTTATGCCAATCTCTGATGCGACCTGTGTCTGTGTTTTGCCCTCGTAGAACCTTAGATTTAAGATATATTTTTCGCGCGGCGAGAGGCGGCTGATAGCTTCGTTTATAGCGATCTGTTCGAGCCAGCTCTCGTCAGTATTTTTTGTATCTCCGATTTGATCGATACCGCAGACATTCTCGCTACCGTCGGAGTATATAGGTTCGTACAGCGATACAGGATCAGCCATCGCGTCCATTGCCATAACGACATCCTTGCGGCTCAAATTTAGCGCTTGAGCTATCTCATCTACCGTAGGCTCTTTTTGCGAGTCCGCCATCAGCTTTTCTTTAGTCTGCATTATTTTATATGCTGTATCTTTGACGCTTCTGCTGACGCGTATAACGCTGTTGTCTCGCAGATAGCGTCTTATTTCTCCGATAATCATTGGTACAAGATAGGTGGAAGGGAAGACGTCCATATCAATGTTAAAATTGTCAATTCCTTTTATAAGTCCAATACATCCGACTTGAAATAAATCGTCTATATTTTCGTTTCTGTTCTCAAATTTTTTCATGACGCTCAAAACAAGCTTTAAGTTGCCTTGTATAAGCCGGTTTCTTGCATTTTTATCGCCGTTATTTGCCTTTTTGAAAAGCTCGATTGCCTCGTCGCGGGGCAATGTAGTAAGCTCAGCGGTGTTTACGCCGGATATTTCCACTTTGCAGTTATATGCCACCCTGAGAAGCTCCTCTCTGTCTTATGTATCATCTGGATTCTGCTGGGTGGAGCATCTGAAATCTGTTTGTAATGAGCGTTTCCGCCGTTTTTACTCACATCGGCAGTGTGAAAATCATTTGATATTTTGATATATAGAGTATTTCCCTCAAAGTGAAAAATATGCGTATATTGTGAGCTTTAAATTACTGCCTTACTTTTTCTTTAGTTTATATCTATCGGTCTTAAGTTGCATTTTATTGTGTACAGATCAGACTATCGTTGTATTTTGTTATATCTTATTTGCCATACTTAGTTTCTGTCGTTGCATGGTTGCTGCCCTCGCGGATAGCAGTTTATTGTCATCTTTTTATATTATGAGGTATGGAAATATGTACTATTTAATGTTATTATAGCTGTAGCCGCTGAAATTTTGCAGATATACAACCGGCGGCGGATTGGAGTACAACTATGAAAATTATGATAGCTTCCGATATACACGGATCCGCGTTTTACTGCAAAAAACTTGTCGACGCGTACAATAGTGAAAAAGCTGAAAAGCTCGTTCTGCTCGGTGATATTTTATATCATGGTCCGAGAAATGCGCTCCCGGTTGAGTATGATCCTCAGCAGGTCGCGAAAATGTTAAACGATATGGCTCAGGAGATACTCTGTGTTAGGGGCAACTGTGATTGCGAGGTCGATCAGATTGTGCTTGATTTTCCGGTGCTTGCGGATTATGGCGTCATGTTCTATAAGGATCACCTTATTTATATTACACACGGCCATATATTCAACAAAGAAAATATGCCGAAAATGCACGACGGCGATATGATACTCGCCGGGCATACGCATGTCCCTGCCTGCGATCAAGTGGGTGAATGCCTCTATCTGAACCCGGGGTCTGTCTCTATACCTAAAGAGGGAAGCGCCCACAGCTATATGATAATAGATGACTCGGGACTTTCGTGGATGGATCTTGAAAGCGGGGACTGCTACAAGAAAATTGAGTTATAGCCGGTTTTGGACGGCGCTGCCTCATAACGGCGGCGCAGATGCCGCGCGATGACGCGGTAAAACTGTGCAGCGGAGTGAAGACGCGCGACAGCGGGAAATTGTACGACGAACACTAAAAAGCTGTGCAATAGCGAACAGAGTGTTGTGCAACATTTTGCGATGATCGTGCAATTTAATAGGGCAGTCCGTGCAACAGTTAAAATAATGATGTCATAACAGTTTGAGGAAAAATAGAGCACATGAAACAGACGGAAATGGAAGCCTCGATGAGAGAGCTTATCGAACAGATGAAGAAAAACACAGAGGGAAGCCTTATAGGTATGATGCAGCCTATATTTGTCGCATGCAATGCTGAAGAGATGACGCTGACGGTTTTGTTTAACCTTAAGCCGTGGATGCGCAATCCTGTCGGGATACTGCACGGGGGCATCACGGCGGCCATGATGGACAATGTTATGGGGATGCTCGCGAAAAACTATACCTCTGACGGACGGCTTGCCCCGACGGTAAATATGAGTATAGATTACATAAGGCAGATTCCAATAAGCGAGAGTGTCGTCATAAAAGCGCAGATAGTATCCCACGGCAACACACTTATAAGGACACGGGCGGAGGCTAGAATAAGCGGTACTACAGGGGTAGTAGCCAGCGGTATTGCGACGTATTACGCCGGCGGCTTTTAAGACGGATCTGACCCGGCGCTGACGGCAGAATGAAAGTCACACCGTGCAAGACAAGACCTTATCACAGTGAGACTAAACCGGCCGGCGATTGCAACGGCGCATATCGAGCAGCATGACCGATTTGAGGAGAAAATATAGGTGAATGATTGGTTTACGTCTACCGATCCTAATGCTTATCTGCAATCCCTTGAAAAAGCCGCAAAATTACATGTAAACAAGGTGCTTCCTGCGCATCATTCGCTAAATATTCAACCGGAAATCATAATTCGAATGCGGGATGCGTTCAGAGAACTCAAAACAAAAGGACTGCTTTGTCATGGCAGCGGCATCTATAACTATGGAGATTGGTCGGTACGGCTGTAAAACAGCTGGTCTTTTATCGTGTGGATATCGAGGCCGGCCGGAGTAGTCAAATGAAAAAGGCGCGCGGCCAAGCAAAAAAACGCCCCCGCGTTCAATAATGCCGCGGAGGCGGTTAGAATATATTTTTTTACATGAGCGGGGCAAAAAGACGGAGCAGGTTCTGGAAAATCGTAAGAACAAAATTTGTTTTGCACTCGTCTTCCGTTATTGCGTGGCACGATTTCAGAACAGTTATGAAGTCGTGTTTCAGGTCTGCGATGGCCTGAGTTCCGTACATCCATGCGCCGCACTCGAAGTGCAGGTACAGGCTGCGGAAATCAAGGTTCATAGTGCCGACGACGCCCATTTTGTCGTCCGCAATGATTGTCTTGGAGTGGATCATACCCTGAGTATACTCATATATTTTGACACCGGATTTGATAAGCTCTCGATAATATGATCTTGTAGTCATATGTACGAGAAAGCTGTCGGATCGCTGAGGCGTAATAATACCGACGTTGACGCCGCTTTTGGCGGCGAGTGCAAGAGCATCGGTTATGCTGTCGTCGATTATGAGATACGGCGTCATGATATATACATAATCCTTGGCGTTATTTATCATTTGGACGTAAACATTACGGCCGACACGCTCGTCATCCATCGGGCTGTCGTGATAAGGCAGGACATATCCTTGGCTCTCGATCGGGCAGGGAGAGTCCTTCCACGGGTAGAATGACATATAGTCCACGGTTTCCTCTGTGGTGAGAACCCACATTTGCAGAAACATCAGAGTAAAGCTCCATGCGGCTTCACCTCTGACAAGCACGGACGCATCTTTCCAATACCCGCGATATTCATATATGTTGATATAATGGTCGGCGAGGTTGATGCCGCCGGTGAAAGCTACTTTCCCGTCGATAACGGCGATCTTTCTGTGGTCGCGGTTATTTTGTTTGGCCGTAAGAAGCGGCCGGAACGGATTAAACGGCGCGCATTTTATGCCATATTTAGCGAGCTCGTGCGCGTAGTTTTCCTTGAGATAGAAAAGGCAGCCCATATCATCGTAAAGGACACGGCAGTCGACGCCTTCCGCCGCTTTTTCTTTAAGAATATTCAGGATAGAATCCCACATGACACCTTCATCGATAATAAAATACTCGAGGAAAATATATTTTTCCGCTTTCTTCATCTCTTCAAGAAGCCGATGCCACTTTACTTCCGCGGGCGAAAGGTATTCTGTTTCTGTGTGCGCGTATACAGGAAAACCGTTTGTTTCCTGCAGATACTTTATCTGAGGGGCGCATTCCGGCATGGCTTTGACGGCCTGATCAAGAATATTTCCCGGCGCAAAATAAAGGTTCTGCGAATCACGACGTATAGATACTATTTGCTTGCTGAACTTGCGCGAGGCCTGCTGATAAGTGAAAATGACATAAAAGAAGCTGCCGAAAATAGGGAAGATGAGCAGCAGCATGGTCCATGGCAGCTTATAAACGCTGCGATCACCGCTTGCATTTAAATGTATGACGATAATAAGGCTTAGTATAGATGCTCCTATATTGAAAAACGAGGAGTATTCGTTTAGAATGAACAGATTCGCCAGTATGAATATGACTTGTATTGCAATAAGTACAGCAATAACGCTCCTTCCGGAGAATATTACCCTGGACCAACGCTTGCGCATTTTTTCAACTCCTTTTTATTAAAATCAACGAAAACCGCGGCACACCACAAAAACGCGCCGCGATAAGAAATGGATTGAGTTAATTAAGCCGTATAAATCCGGCAAATTCGGTAATTTCTGTGTTGAGTGAAGTATACCACATTTAAATTACAACTTCAACAGTGCTTTTGGGCGATTTTGTAAACAAAACAATAATTTTCGACAATAGAGTTTTTAAGTAACTCCCGATGAAAGATGTGATGCTTTTATGAATATACTTGTAAGCGCGTGCTTGCTTGGAGTGTGCTGCCGTTATGACGGTAAAAGCGTCCCAAACGAGAGAGTGATCGCGTTAAAAGATAATTTTACGCTTATTCCTGTATGTCCGGAGATATTCGGCGGTCTGCCGACACCGCGTCCGCCGGCGGAGAGAACGGGAAACCTTGTCGTGACACTTGAGGGGAACGACGTTACTGATCGATATCTGCGCGGAGCAAGGGAAGTGCTGCGCCTTGCCGGTGTGTTTGAATGCAGGATCGCAGTATTAAAAGAGCGAAGCCCCGCATGCGGGTGTGGTAAGGTATACGACGGGACATTTTCCAAAACGCTGACCGACGGAGACGGTGTCACGGCGCAGCTTTTAAAAACTCGAGGCATTGACGTTTTTGGCGAGTCTCAGATAGACAAACTTATTAAGGAGGCGAAAAGAATTGATTGACCTGCACGTCCATACGACGGCGTCCGACGGCACAGATTCGCCGGAGGAGGTAGTTAAAAAGGCTG
>CALWWO010000113.1 GCA_944385265.1 uncultured Oscillospiraceae bacterium | reverse complement strand
ATCACTTTTATATATCAAATTTCTCATAACGATATTACGTAAAAATAAAATAGCCGTGCGATTTAAATCGCACGGCTATTTTATTTTTACGTAATATCGTTATGAGAAATTTGATATATAAAAGTGATAAAGTAAAATATATAATTAAAAACGCAATAAATTTATAAAACCGTGCAGAAAGGACGAGAAAAATGAGAAAAAGATTTAAACAATTTATAACTTTGCTGCTTGCGCTGAGTCTTATGCTCAGCCTTGCGGCATGCGGCGGAGAGACCGAAAGTTCCGGCGGCGACTCCTCCGGCGGCGAAACGTCTTCGACGGATGAAGAAGTTATCAGCTCAAAGGACACCCTTGTACGCTCGATAAATTTCGCAGAGCCCGGCAGCTACAACAACTGGCGCGCTGGCGCAACCCAGGCGGCTTCTCCAATATTTGAGCAGATAGTGGAGCCGATGGTCCGCAATTATGATGGAGAGCTTATCTATGAGCTGTGCGAAAGCTATGAGATCCAGGATGGAACAACGGTCATAGTGAATCTCCGCGAGGACGTCTACTTCCATAACGGCGATGAGATGACTCCCGAAGACGTCATCTTCAGCGCTGAGCTCTGCAGAAACTCAGGCGGCGGCAGAGCGACATGGGAGCCTGTTGATACAGTTGAAGAAATTGATGAAAACACGGTGCAGCTTAATTTAAAGTATGAAACCAGTACTATAGAGCTTATACTTGCAAACTGGACCGTTACGTCAAAGGCATACTATGAAGAAGTCGGCGATCAGGGGTTTGGCACGGCTCCGCTCGGCACCGGCTATTTCATGTGGGACGCGGACGGCTACATACCTGGCGATTCCGTAACACTCAGATCCTTCGATCGGTACTGGGGCGAGCACGGCACGATAAATACGCTCACCTTCCGCTTTATTGCAGAAACCTCTCAGGCGCTTATCGAGCTTGAAAACGGCAACGTCGACGTCTTCATGGCAGACGGAAGTACGCTTGCCACGATTGAGGGCAATGAAAATTACAAAACATCTTATAAACAGGACAGCATTCTTGAATATTGCGGCTTCAATTTCAACAGTGAAAAGGTGCAGGACGTCCGTGTCCGCCAGGCTGTATGTTATGCCATTAACAGAGAAGATATAATCACCGGTGCGCGCGACGGAATGGGCATTACGGAATATGGCATGATCGCTTCCTCGCACGGCGAAAAGTATAATTCAGCAGTAGAAGATTATTATCCGTACGACCCCGAGAAAGCGGCTGAGCTGATGGCTGATATGGGATATACGAAAGAAAATCCGCTCGTACTCAAGCTTATGACAGATACTCAGGCACAGCGTTCGCTTGAGGCGCAGATGATAAAGAATATGCTTGACGAAGTCGGCTTCAGCATTGAGATACAGACATTTGAAGCCGCCGCTTTCAACGATATACTCCAGGGCGGCGATCCCGAGTGGTATGATATGGTCATCCGTGGCATGGGCTCCACTGTTGGCGAGCCTCTTATGCAGGTAAAGTCGATACTCAGCCCGGACGCAACGGCAACAGGCAATAACCCGATGCACCTTGCTTTAGATTCTCATGAGAGAGCGCAGGAGTTCAACGATAAGATCAACGAAGCGCTCAGGACAGTAGATCCGGAAGAGCAGCTTCCGATAGTTCAAGAGCTTCAGGAGATCGAACGTGAGATCATCCCCTGCTGCTGGCTGTTCGACCGCGAGACGTACTACGTCATGAACGCGAAGCTGATGGGTACCTTCCAGCCGGGCGCAGGCATGCAGATGAAGGATTGCTACTGGGTAGAGTAATCTCGGAAGCTCAAAACAGGAAAACGATTACAGGCTGTTGCATATAAGCGCATAAAAATAAGGAGCCTGATATGATTTCAGGCTCCTTTGCGCGTTTACACTCGTGCTAAGCGCGCAAAATGATATAAGATTATTGGGGGAGGTTCAAGTAAATGAGCGATGAAGAAAAACGTATTCCCGATCCGGACAGATTTAAAATGGTAGAGCCGGTCAAAATGTTTGACGATCTATTTTATATAGGCAACAAAGTGGTCGGCATATATGTACTGAAAACAAGCGAGGGACTCGTGCTTATAGATGCTACCGAAAACCCGGACGCATATGACGAAATAGTTGTACCGAGTCTTGAAAAGCTCGGCTTATCAGACGAAAAGATATTAGTTCTATTTCTGACGCACGGTCATTTTGACCACTACTATGGGGCAAAGAAAATACAGGAAATGACGCGCTGTGAAGTCGCGTTAAGTACTGCCGACTGCGCTTTCATGGTACAAGAGCTGAACAATATCGCTACAATGGAATTGACTAACCGACCGATACCGCGAGTTACAATGCGCGTTGAGGACGGAGATATTTACACATACGGAGATCATTCGATAGAGGTGATTTACGCTCCGGGACATACGCCCGGCTGCCTCAATTACTCCTTCGATGTGCATGACAATGGAGAGAAACACCGCATAGCGCTTATGGGCGGCTACGGCGTTTTCGGACCGGGTGAAGTTCCAAGCCCATTTCCGTACGCGTTCAGCAAACAGACGGCTGTTGACAATGCTCTGATTTTCGCCTCAACCTGTGCGAAGTTTTGGGCATATACCGTGAAGAATAACTGTGATGTTTACCTCAATCCCCACCCGCATCTTTGCGATCTTTTCCAGCACGCGGAAAAGAACAAGATACGCAAAGAGGGAGAGCCAAACGCGTTTGTAATCGGTCCTAACGGCGTTAAAGAATGGATATTTGACAGATTTGACGCATGTGTTAAAGCAGCCGGCAGATTTTCAGGGCTGGTTTAATAGAGGGAAAAATGATTAAATTTAAGAATAATAAAAATAAGGAGGAATGACAAAAAATGAGTGATGAAGAAAAACGTGTTCCCGATCCAAACAGATTTAAACCGGTAGAGCCTGTAAAAATGTTCGACGACCTGTTTTACATAGGCAATAAGGGAGTCGGCATATACGTAATAAAGACGAGCGAAGGTTTAGTTTTCATCGATTCAACTGAAAACCCCAATGCTTACGATGAGATAGTTGAGCCCAGCCTTAAAAAGCTTGGATTTGCCGATGAAAAGATACTGGCGCTGTTTCTCACGCATGGGCATTTCGACCATTTTCTCGGCGCGGCACAAATACAGGCGCGCACAGGCTGCCGTATCGCGCTCAGTAATGAGGACACGGCGTTTATGCTGGGCGGATATGATAATTACACGGCGATGGACTATAATCAGTATCCCGTCCCGTATGTCGATCTACTTGTCAAAGACGGCGACGAGTTTACGTACGGCGACCATACGATACACGTATTTTTCGCACCGGGACATACGCCCGGCTGCCTGAATTACTCGTTCGATGTGCACGATAACGGCGAAAAGCACCGCATAGCGCTTATGGGCGGTTATGGCATATTCGGTCCTAATGCCTTCCCCGGAAAGTATCCATACCCGTTCAGCGCGCAGACGGCTGTTGACAATGCGCTCCAGTTCGCATCTACCTGCGCGAGATTCTGGCAGTACTGCCAGGATACGGGCTGCGACGTTTATCTAAATCCGCATCCGCATCTGTGCGACCTCTTCCAAAATGCGGAGAAAAATGCAAACCGCAAAGAAGGCGAGCCTAACGGCTTTGTCATCGGCACAGACGGCGTAAAAGAGTGGATACTTGAGCGTTTTAATGAGTGCCTGAAGTCGGCTGGAAGATTTTCCGGTCTGGTATAACGGCGTAATCATGAAAACGCCGGCAGGCGTCCGCTTATTTTAAGCGGACGCCTAGCGTGATCCAGATTATAAATAGTTTGCTGTGAGTTTCGCCGTGCAGAGACCAAGCCGTATTGCGGGACTTTGCACGGCGGACATAAGTGTACGAAAACACCGCGCTTTGAGGGGGCGCGGTGTTTTTGCGTGAGCATATTGAGTTGTTTTGCAGGTTTATTTCACCTTTACAGCCTTGAATTGCGAGCCTGTGATCTCCATAACGGCGGAGCCCGCCGTAATCTCTGTTATATTGGCGGCGAGAAGCGCCGCCTTATCATCCGGCACTGTCGCCGTTGTAAGTATATCGGCGCCGAAATCAGTATCCTCGATCGCGGCGCCTACCGCTGTGAGCTCTTTTCTTATCCGCTCGTACTGGCTGTACGAACACGAGAGCACAAAATCGCTCCAGGACGCCATCACGGATATACCGGCAGCGTCAAGCGCCATTTTTGCAACGGCGGAATATGCTCTGACGAGTCCGCCTGCGCCGAGAAGCGTACCGCCGAAGTACCTTGTCGTGACGCAGCAGAAATTAAATATTTCCTCGTTACGGAATACGCTGAGAGTTGGTATACCTGACGTTCCCTGCGGCTCTCCGTCGTCTGAATACCGCATTATATTGCCCTCACGGATAATGTACGAGTAGACGTTATGCGAGGCGTCCCAGTATTTTTCGCGCATCTCCTTTATTTTGGCGACGGCTTCCTCTTCCGCTTCCACTGACCATACGCGGCTTAAAAAGCGAGAGCGCTTTTCTATAAGCTCCGCCTCGCCGTATCCTGCCGGTACACGGTATTGTATCAAGCTTCGACCTCCCGTATAAACTGTTTTATTTTATTATATGTTTGCACATTTACAGTCGCTTCGACAAGTATGCCGTCTTCCGTATATTCAGTTGAAGAAACAGCGGAATTGGCGTGCAGCTTCTCTATAATGCCTGCATCGGAATACGGGATACAGAGCGAGACCTTGCGTTTACCTTTATTTAATGTATTTTCTATCATCGCAAGGAGAGTGTCCACTCCCTCGCCCGTGCGGGCAGATATGCGTACCGATCTGTCGTCTTTCGGGAAAAACGCGTCGGGGCAGAGGTCGCATTTATTATAAACTGTAATGCGCGGAGTCTCGTTTGCGCCGAGCTGTTCGATAAGGCTTTCGACGACGGCGACCTGCTCCTCCCACTCCGGATTGGAGGCGTCTACGACGTGTATAAGCAGATTCGCGTAAGAGAGCTCCTCAAGCGTGGCTTTAAAAGCCTCGACCAAATGGTGCGGGAGCTTTCGTATAAATCCGACAGTATCCGATAGCAATATCTCAAGCGTGGGGCTTATTTGAAGCCGGCGCGTCGTTGTATCGAGCGTATCGAATAAACGGTTTCTTGCCGGAATGCCCGCGTTTGTGAGTAAATTTAGAAGGGTCGATTTACCGGCGTTTGTGTATCCGACGAGCGCGACGACAGGCACCGAATTTTTTTCGCGGAGATGGCGCTGAGTAGAGCGTACTTTCCGAACAGCTTCAAGATCTTTTTCCAGTTTGTCTATTTTCCGCCTTATATGGCGGCGGTCCGTTTCAAGCTGAGTTTCGCCGGGACCTCTAGTGCCGATAGGAGCGGAGCCGCCTGAAGCCGTCTGCCTAACCAGGTGTGTCCACATACCTGTAAGGCGCGGCAGCAGATATTTATACTGGGCAAGCTCCACCTGAAGGCGTCCCTCTTTCGTCATCGCCCGCTGCGCAAATATATCGAGTATGAGCGAGCTGCGGTCCATTACCCTGACGCTGAGATCCTCAGACAGCGCGCGTGTCTGCGAAGGCGATAGCTCATTGTCAAAAACGACGAGCGAGCAGCCTTCATTTTCGACGATCTCTTTTATTTCCGCGATCTTACCCTCTCCCACGAAACTGCGCGGATCGGGAGTGGGTCTGTTTTGCAGAACGCTTGCGACCGATACTCCGCCGGCTGTCTCCAAAAGTGCTTCAAGCTCCTTTAAGCTTTCTTCGGTTGAGCGCTCGCTTTTATCCATGCTGTCGGCGCAAAGCCCGACGATGACAGCTTTTTCAAATTCTTTTGTTTCTATGTTCTATCCCTCTTTTTTTAACACTTCTATTATTTCACCGATATACGCGCGATGGTAATCGCCTGTCGTATATATAGTATCAAGGATATCGCGCGGGATCTTCTCCGGCTTGAAATCGGCAGAATAGATTTTCCTGCACACAATAACAAGGCGCGCTTCCTCAAAATATACGGCTCCACAATCGGCAAAAGCCGGAGCAAAGCCCGTTTCCATCACCTTATCGATATCGCGCCCGCTTTTCGTACCGCAAAGCGAGAGCTGCGGACGGTATTTTTCATCGTAAAAGCTGATAGTATAGTAGTCGCTTTTTTCAATAAAATTGAACGTGTGACGGGAATGGGTGATATAGCATTCCGCTATCGGACGGCGCCAAAGCATACCGAGGGCGCCCCATTTGGCAGTCATCGTGTTAAATCCGTCGCGATCTCCGGCGGTAATAAGAAACCAATCGTCGTCCATCATTTTAAACACGTTTCCGTCGATATCTTTTACTGTTATTTTTGTAAATCCCATCGCATATCCCACCTCGTCGTATGTTATTGTAGCTTATATATAATTATATCATACCCATAATTCCTTGTAAAATATTTTAAGCTACTGAAATTCCGGCTTGACAGAAGGATTGCGAGATGTTATCATATTTTCTGCTGAATATATGCGCGAGTGGTGGAATTGGCAGACTCGCTAGATTCAGGTTCTAGTGTCCACTACGGACGTGCGGGTTCAAGTCCCGCCTCGCGCACCAATAGAAAACCTTGGAAAATAGCCATTTTTCGAGGTTTTTTTATGTCCAAAAACGGCGTTTGACCCTTTATTTGACCCTTTACAGAATTTTATTGTACTTTTTTGCCTTGTACTGAGTTTATAAACAGCTCCATTCTGTCCGCGCTTTCCTGTTTCATTTTATCCGTAACATGTCCGTATACATCGAGAGTGAAAGCGGCGGTGTGATGCCCTAAATTTTCTTGCACAGTCTTTATATCGTCCCCAGCATGTAAGGCGGCTACTGCGTAAGAGTGGCGCAGATCGTGAAAGCGAGCGTCAGGGAAGCCGCAAGCCGTGGCAATCTTCTTAAAGTGCAAATATACGGTCTGAGCGGAAAGGTTGTGCCCTGTTTCGTTTGTAAATACAAGATTTGAATTTTCCCAAACCTCATGAGCTTTAAACTGCCATTCAAATTGTCTTTTCTGCTGTTGCCTTAATACATTCATTACGAACGGAGCGGCGGTTATACGGCGGATTTTCCCGTTTTTAGGGGTGACAAGATGATACTCCCCATTCCCGCGCCGCTCTTTTTGGAGCTGTTGCTTAACCGTTATTGTGCTATGCTTAAAATCTATACAATCCCATGTTAAGCCTAATACCTCGCCTTGTCTCATACCTGTAAACAGCGTAACTAAATATACGGCTTCATATTTATGCCCTTGAATTGCTTGAAGAAAAACGGCTATTTCTTCATCGTTCAAGGGCTTTATTTCTTTCCGCTCTATTCGCGGCAATTCGCAAACAGATGAGGGATTGTATTTTATATATCCGATCTTTACAGCTTGTTCTAGGGCTTTGTGTAATACGCCGTGGACGTTTTTTACACTTTTAGGGGATAATCCCTTATCTCTTGTTAAAGTGTTGTAGAAACGCTGTATATCGTGCGGCGCAAGGTCTGAAAGCTTTTTCAATCCTAGAGCGGGCTTTATATGCGTTTCAACCTGCGTTTGATAGCTGTCGAGAGTACGCGGCTTTACTCCGCCCAGATATTCGGCAAGCCAGATGTCAAGCCATTCTGACAGCTTTATTTTTTGCGGTCGTGTATATGTCCCGTTGTCCATTTCAACAGATATTTCGGCAAGTTTCTGTCTCACTTCTTTTTGTGTCTTGCCGTAAACTGAACGCTGTATTTGCTTGCCTGTTCCCGCGTCGCGTCCTATAGTATACCGAGCTTCCCAGCGCCCGTCTGTACGTTGCCTTATCGTTCCTGATCCCTGTGCTCCGCGTGTACGTGCCATTATTTCCGTTCCTTTCATGTATAACATTCAAGTACCCATGGGGGATATGTACTTTTGTAATGTCGGCGCAATTACCCTCTTGAGTACCCAAAAAATAAAAAAGCAATTTTTGCCAGGGGGGTCGTGATTTGCGACCCCTTTTAATCTTGCGTTTTTAGAAATTTGATAACGCGTTTTTTCAAAGCATCCGCATTAGACATTTTCAAGGTCGGCATTTCGCCGGGCTTGAGCAATTTCTTGTCCTCATAGAATGTAATTTTAAGGCTTTATAGTGGGATGCCAAATACAAAAAGTAATATTTTTAACTTATAAAGCAAAAATATATTAACTAAATAATACAAATCACAATATATACGGGGATTAGTCGTTCTGCTTGGGAATTTCACAGTTGTTAATTACATATTCATATACTTTGTCAATATCACTATTTCTTTTATCGTGGCTTTCATTAAAAATGCGCATCGATTCATCGAATTGTCCGGATGTTTCAAGATCAAGAGAACGCTTTAACATTTCGTGCTCTGATTGAGTTTCTAAATCTGCGGACTTTTTCGCTTCCCAAATTGTCTCACGTGCATCTAATTGCTTGGCTTGGACAAAGCTTTCACATAGCGCAATTATCATATGAGTAAGGACGCTTAAATCCTCTTCATCTATACAAAAAGGCTCGATATGTTCAGAGGCTGTGCCAAACACTTCAACCTTTTCTTTTGAGTATTTCCCATCTATTAAGTACGTTTTTTGCCCGGGGAAGAGAATATCAAGAATCTTGTATACTTCTTTGTGTACTTTAATGGAAGCGGTATAATCCGACCAAATTTTTTTTGCTTCTGCTAATGTGGCACTTGTCGTGGAGTCTCCCAATAGAAACAACCAATTAACACCTAAAGCCTCACCCATTTTTTTTACCTGTTCATAGCTTGGACGCCGTTCCCCCTTTTCATATCGCATTATAGTGACTCCTGTCACGCCGATTTTTTCTCCTAATTGTTCTTGAGTAAGTCCAGCGGCTTTTCGCGCTTCTTTTAGACGTTCACCAAATAAAGACATAATATATCACCTCTTATTCAATATACCACAAAACAACCAAAAAGGAAATAAAAATTTTCGAAAACTCTTGACAATTAACCAAAAAGGTGATTTAATTTAAGTAATGCAGGAAAAAACAACCAAAAAGGAAGGAGGAGATTAAATGAAAATTAACAGTAAAAAGCTAGAGATTATGTGTGCAGAGTTGGAAATAACTAAGACCGAGCTCTCAAAAAGAACGGGGATAAGCCGCCAGAATTTGAGCACAATTATCGGTCGCGGCACGTGTTTACCGATTACTGCAGCAAAGCTTGCTAAAGGCTTAAATGTCGATCTTAGTGAAATATTGGCGGAGTAAGGGGGCGATATAATGACCGTTGGCGAAAAGCTAAGAGAATTGCGCGGGAATAGACCGCGCGAAGAAATAGCAAAAGAAGTAGGGGTTTCGGTTTCGGCACTTGCGATGTATGAATTAGATGAAAGAATACCGCGTGACGAAATTAAGGTGAGGCTCGCTAATAAATACAACGTAAGCGTGCAGGAGCTTTTTTGTAGAGCACCAAAATAGCAGAATTGGCAGAAAGGCGGGGATAACGAAAGATGACACCCATTAAAGCGATACGAGCTAAATGCCTTGACTGTATGTGCGGGTCAGTGCCGGAGGTACGGCTTTGCCCATGTACGGATTGCAGCTTATATCCGTTTAGGATGGGCAAAAACCCAAATAGAGCGGGGATAAGGAACAGCGGCGCGTTTAAGCCGAAAAACAACGGCTCAACAAGCGATTTTACAGTACATAGCGGTTTCGTAGGGTAATTACCTATCTGAAACACAAAGCCTAAAATAGCCGCGCTAACGCGGCAAAATAACTACAGAAGCAGAAAGGGGCGGAAGCATTGGAAAAATTGACATATACGGTGTCTGAAGCAGCGGAAGCTGTCGGAGTCAGCAAACCTATAATGTATAATCTTGTAAATGCCGATAATTGCAGCTTTGCATTTAGAGTGGGGCGAAAGATTATCATTTCAAAAGCTGCGCTTGAGCAGTGGATAATAGAACGGAGCAGGGGTGCGGCAAGAAATGAATAAAAGCGCAAGACATAAAATAATACAACAGCTTGCTAAAACTGTAATAGGGGCGATTTTATGCACTGTTGTAATATTTGCACCAATGTACATAACGGGGTGCATCCTGCACACATTGGGGGTGTAGCTTAGTGTGTAAAAGTCAAGATACCGCCGGTATGGACAAGTTTAACTATCTGTTGACCCACGGCATGAGCATTGAGAGCATAAAGAGGCTTGCGGAAAGCGGGGCAACCATAGATGAGCTTTACGAAGCCGCACAAAGGACAGAGGACGACAACACAGAGCTTCTTTCGCATTTTAAAACGCTGGATAATTTCCGCGAAGAAGAAGCAAAATGGCTTATCCCAGGATGGATTCCGGAAGGTCAGATAACACTTATAGCCGGCGACGGCGGAACAGCAAAAACCACGACATGGATAAATGTTGTCGCAGCATTAAGCAGCGGCGGCGCGTGTATATTCGATTCGCCGGAATATGTACGAGAGCCGCAAAAGGTAGCTTTTATCACAACGGAGGACAGCATAAAAAAGAAGCTTGTTAAAAAGCTCCGCGAGGCGGGTGCAAATATGAAAAATATAATCACAGTCGATTTCGCAGAGGACAGAGACGGCATACTCCGCGATCTGAAATTCGGTACGCCGGAAATGGAGAGCTTTCTACGGCATTTTAAGCCCGCTCTGTGCGTTTTTGACCCAGTACAAGGATTTATACCGCCTATGCTCAACATGGGGAGCAGAAATGCAATGCGCGACTGTCTCGCGCCCCTTGCCGCAATAGGAGAAGATACCGGCACGACTTTTATTATTATATGCCATTCAAATAAAAGAAAAGGCGCGTGGGGACGCGACAGAATAGCGGACAGCGCGGATTTATGGGATATCGCACGATCCGTAATTATGGCGGGATATACTGAGGACGAGGGTATTCGGTATCTGAGCAATGAAAAAAACAATTACGGACAGCTTCAAGAGACAATATTATTTTCGGTAAACGACAAAGAACAGTTGCAGAAAGAGGGGACAAGCTGGAAGCGCGACAGGGAATTTGTTCAAAGTGCAGAGCTTGCAAAAACCGCTCCTATAAAAGAAGGTTGCAAAGAGTACATAATCAAGACACTGAACGATGCGGGCGGCGATATGCCGACTAAAGAACTGGAGGAAAAGGCGAAGCGAGCCGGATATGCGCGCCGGACTATCCGGCGCGCAAAGGACGAGCTGAAAGAGGCGGGCGAGGTACGTTATTTTCAGAGCGGAAGATACAAAGATAAGGTTTGGCGCATGGAGCTTGTAAAAGTGCGAAGCGTTCCTAACTGAAAAGGTTAGGCACTAAGGAAAATGCAGGCATTCAAGAATGAATACCTGCACGCAAAAAAAATTGGAATCTACGATAGCATAAAACTTGAGTGTATATCAGCGTTTTGTTCTAAAGCCTAACAGAATCAATATTAAGCCAGTTGCAGCAAGTAGAGCACTAATGGCGTATGTCAAAATTATGATACCAGATGGTTCGGATGTGGCTATGAATCCTAATGTGGCAGTTGCAACATTAGAAAGTGATGAGCAGATCAGGGAGGCAGAAAACAAAACAGCTGATGTAAGTACGAGTAATGCACCCACTATTGATTTATTGTTCATAATGATACTCCTTTAGAGGTTGGTTCCAATTTATGAAACTATTATAAGGCCAAATCAAATTGCTGTAAAGGTCTATTGATAGTCCTTAGGAGAACTGATAATCCGAAAGGTGGAATGATGGGGTAACGCCCTGAAACGCCTTCCCTGATACTCCGGCAGGCGCAGTCCAAAAGGCTGATGTCTGAAGCCCGGTAAAGTCGGCAGAGAGTCACCCAAACATGGCGTAATGCTGATGTGGAAAGCTGTCCAGAGGTGGATGGTGTGGCCTATATGCCGGGGGTCTACAAAATACCTATGGTGAGTATGCCGTGATTGGCTGACAAACCTGTGAAGTAAAGATTCTAAACGCTCAAGCGTAGAAATGCGTCCTCTCACGAATTTGTGAGGCAAGTGTGGTGGAGTAAGAGCTTTTACTATGAAACACCATACGCCGTTACAGGCGGCGTCCAGCTTGCAGGCCCAGAACAGGCACCTAAGGGTATATGCACAGATAGGATTATTGGAACGCTGTAAGTCATGGGCGCTCCCCATTCGGAGCGTTGCGGTCGAAACATATAAGCCGCTTAACCCGTGATGAAAGTGGTGCCACAGTACCTGTGAAGCGGTGATAACAAGCCGCAGAGGGATAGGCACCAGTCGTTGAAAATCTCAACAATCTAAAGATGAATTTACAATGGGTTCGAGTAAGACCAAAAAGTCACTACCTGTAAAGGAGTGATGTCCATTGGCTACTGCAGCAGCAAAGAAAGACAAGCACCTGCGACACGCTGAGTATTACGGCCTAACGGAAGTGTTTGATGACCTGTATGCCAAGAGCAAGGCGCAAGCCGTGTTTACCGACTTAATGCCGATGATTTTATCAGAGGAAAATATTCGGTTAGCATATCGGAACATCAAGCGCAACACGGGAAGCCGGACCGCTGGCGTGGATCACCTCACAATGAAGCATATTGAAAAGTTGTCGAGTGAAGAGGCCGTTTCAAAGGTGCGACACAAATTGGCATGGTACAAGCCTAAACCTGTTCGACGGGTGGAAATCCCAA
>CALWWO010000112.1 GCA_944385265.1 uncultured Oscillospiraceae bacterium | reverse complement strand
GGCTGTTGCTGTCGGAATCGGCGCTGCGGACTGGGACGGTCACGGCGCTACGCTTGAAGAGGGCATGGCGAGCGAATACCAGCCCATTATAAGAACGGGAGAGCCGTTCACGGCGCTTGACGCGACGAGGAGAGAAAGGACGATGTATCCCGCGAGGATCGATACATATCTTGAGCTCGGCTTTATTTACAGAAGCATTCCGCAGTCTGAATACGCCAATATCGTCGCGTGGGAGGAGGAGACCGGTCTTAAGGTGCTCTATCCGCTTGTTGAGGACAATGAGTACAATCTCGACGCATCGGACGCAAACAACTGGTATAAATCGAACAGAGGCACGCCTATTACGGTCGATGAGGACGGCAACACCGAGGAGATAGAATTTACCGAGGGTATGGTGCTTGAAGACAACTATAAGCGCGACTCCGATGGAAACCTCGTATATTATGAATATACCGGAGGAGGAAATCTGGAAACGGCGCAGTTTAGAGTGCGCGTTCTTTACTATAACTACTATCGATATCTAAACGGGTTTGAGCCGGAATATATTTTCGGTACGGACAGCCAGGGCTATGATCTCGCGCTGCGTATGGCGGGCGGTATAAAGCTCAGTCTGCTCGTCGCGATCAGCGTATCTGTAATAAACTTTATTATCGGTTCTGCTTATGGCGCGATAGAAGGCTATTATGGGGGGGTCATCGACCTCACGCTTGAGCGCATCGCCGATATCCTCGCGGGCGTACCGTTCATCGTTGTTGCTACATTGTTCCAGATACATCTCGCTTCACGGCTCGGCGCCGTACCATGTCTGTTGTTTGCGTACGTCGCCACGGGGTGGATAGGCACAGCCGCGCGAGTGAGAACGCAGTTTTACCGGTTTAAAAACCAGGAATATGTCATGGCTGCCAGAACGCTCGGCGCAAAAGACAGTCGTATCATATGGAAACATATCTTCCCCAATTCGCTCGGTACGATCATCACATCGTGCGCGCTTATGATACCATTCGTCATAAACAGCGAGAGCATGCTGAGCTATCTCGGCATTGTTAACCTGGGTACGGCTGAGGCTACATCGCTCGGCTCGCTGCTTTCAAGCGCAAGCTCGATATGGACAAGCTATCCGCACCTTATGATATATCCGGCGGCTGTGCTGTCGCTGCTGATGATTTGCTTTAACCTGTTCGGCAACGGACTGCGCGACGCGTTCAACCCGTCGCTGCGCGGAGTGGAGGAATGATCATGGATAAGATACTTGAAGTAAAAAATCTTAAAATATCGTTCCGTACAAGCGGCGGCACGCTCAAGGCGGTGCGCAATATCTCGTTCGATTTAGAGCGCGGAAAGACCTTTGCCATCGTCGGTGAATCAGGCTCCGGAAAATCGGTCACGAGCAAAGCCATCCTTGGCATTCTCGCGGGCAACTCGATAATCGAGGGCGGCGAGATACTGTACGACGGGAAAGATCTGCTGAAAATATCGGAAGATGAGATGTATAAGATCCGCGGCGATAAGATAAGCATGATATTTCAGGATCCGCTGTCGTCATTAAACCCGATCGTAAAGATCGGCAAGCAGATAACAGAGGCAATGCTGCTTAAAAACAGGGCAAACCGCAGAGAGGCGAAATCGGAATTTAATAAACTGCTTTCGCTTTTAAAGGAAAATATGATAAACGCGGCGGGAACTGCAAGCAAGCAGAAGATCGAGGAAATGATCAAGACGTTCAATAAATTCTGTATCGAGGCGACAAAGCTTGAAAACAGCTATAATACGTCTGAATCCGCCGCCGGCGAGATCGTGTCCGATATAGAAGACTTCCTCTTCATGACAAGCAAAAAACAGAAGGTCGACGTCAAGACGACGCTGAAAGACATCGCAAAGCGTATGCAGAGGATAAAGGATCCGTTTTTGACTGTAAATCACTCATACGAGATAACGTCGCTGTCGTCTGAGCTGTCAAACGCGGCGTCTGAGTATAAGGCACCGAAGGCGAAGGACGGCGAGACGGTCGAGACCGTTCTGCCGGAGAATATCGAAAAAATACTGGAGAATATAAAAAGCCTTATGCGGGACATGACGGAAAGCCCCCGTCCAGATTTCTTCCGTATCGGATACTATAAGCTGCAAAATCCGAACGAGGATCCGAGTAAGGTGCCGGTGGAGGAACTTAACGATAAGGCGCTCGAC
The DNA here is from genome assembly GCA_944385265.1 of uncultured Oscillospiraceae bacterium. The sequence goes on along the minus strand of CALWWO010000112.1, from coordinate 2,898 downwards.
TTTTTGAATAAAAATTTCATGGACGAATTTCTCGCTATCGAGGAAAAGGGCGTCCGCTATTCGTACGAGACGGCGCTCGAGAAGAAAAAAGCGCTTATCCCGAAGCTTGAAGAGGCGAGGCGCTTCTATCTCGGCGATTTTGAAAAAGCACAGGCGCTCTCAAAGTGCAAAACGCTGTCGGCTGAGGTGGAAAGCTCGATAGACAGGCTGGAAATAGTCAAGGACAGCGCCGCTTACACGTTCAGAAGCAGCCTTACAAACGCGATAGAGCAGTATTTCTATTATAAAAAATACAACGTCAAAGAGGAAAAGCGCTTTGACAAGCAGAGCAAAAAACGCGACGCGATGATAGCGCGCGGCAAAAAGGTCGACTGGAAGGTCGTCCCCAAAAACGTACACGACATCGACGAGCTGAAGGGCAATATCACAGCCGTCATAGACAGGCTTTTAGAGCGCTATAATTCCTATATCGCCGCATCGGAGAATATCGATTTCAGAGCGCGGGGGATAGAGATAATAGATTTCCTGAAGGACAAGGCGTCGCAGGTGGTTTACCGCGTTACGAAGAGCATGGCAAAGGAAATGGCTATAAAGCTGATGGACGAGGTTGGCATACACGATCCGAGAACGCGGTATTACCAGTACCCGTTCGAGTTTTCAGGTGGTATGCGTCAGCGTATCGTTATCGCGATAGCGCTCGCGGCAAATCCCGATATCCTGATATGCGACGAGCCGACCACGGCGCTTGACGTTACGATACAGGCGCAGATACTTGAGCTTATAAACAGGCTGAAGAAGGAGAGAAATCTCTCAGTAATATTCATAACGCACGACCTCGGCGTCGTCGCAAACATGGCTGATACGATCGCGGTTATGTACGCCGGCAAGATAGTAGAGCGCGGCACGGCGGACGAGATATTCTATGATCCGCGCCATCCGTACACATGGGCGCTGCTGTCGTCTATGCCCGATCTCGATACGAGCGAAAAGCTCGACGCTATCCCGGGCACGCCGCCGAATATGATATACCCGCCTGTAGGAGACGCGTTTGCCGACCGTAATAAATACGCGATGAAGATCGATTTTGAGATGGAGCCCCCGATGTTTGACATCACGCCGACGCATCAGGCGGCAACGTGGCTGCTCCACCCCGACGCGCCGAAGGTGGAGGTCCCGAAAATAATAACCGACCGTATCGCAAGAATGAAGAAGAAGCAGACCGGAGGTGAGCAGCATGGCGAGTAATAACAAGAATCAGGAGGTATTGCTGAGGGTCGAGCATCTCAGTCAGTATTTCAAAAACGTCAAGGCTGTAGACGACGTGAGCTTCGACATAAAAAAGGGCGAGGTATTTGGTCTCGTCGGTGAATCAGGCTGCGGAAAGACCACTACGGGGCGTTCTATCATCAGGATATACGACATCACCTCAGGCAGTATATATTTTAAGGGCAGACGGATATGCGCCGGTACCGGCTCTTACGAGCAAGCTATAGAGGATGCAAAGAAAGAGACAAAGGAGACGATCGCAGCCCTTAAAAAAGAGAGCGCCGCAAATCCGGCGAAAAGCGCGGAAAATAACGCGCTTATCGAAAAGAAAAAGGAAGAACTGCGCGATGTTATCGCAGAGAACAAAAACCTTATAAAGCAGGCGCGGCACGACCATAAATATTCCGACAAGGAATATGCCCAGTCGCTTGTGAAGCAGATTGAGGAGGAGTACGCCCCGAAGCTGAAAGCGGCTGAGAATAATCCATCAGAGCTTCGTGAACTGAAGCGCAAATACAAAGACGCGCTGCATGTTGCGAAAAATTCGAAGCTCATCACAAAGATACAGATGATATTCCAGGACCCGATAGCGTCTTTAAATCCGCGCATGACCGTGCGCGAGATAATATCAGAGGGACTTGTCATAAACGGTGTGCGCGATAAAAAGTATATCGACGAGAAGGTATACGAGATACTTGAGCTTGTCGGACTTGTGCGCGAGCATGCGGGGCGCTACCCGCATGAGTTCTCCGGCGGTCAGCGCCAGCGTATCGGCATCGCGCGTTCCGTCATCATGCAGCCTGATCTGCTTATCGCAGACGAGCCGATATCGGCTCTCGACGTTTCGATCCAGGCGCAGATCATAAACCTGCTAAACGAGCTGCGTGAAAAGCTCGGTCTTACGATCATGTTTATCGCGCACGACCTGTCAGTCGTCAAATACTTCTCGGACAGGATCGGCGTCATGTACTACGGCAAGCTTGTCGAGCTTGCGCCGTCGGACGAGCTGTTCGCCCATCCCGTGCATCCTTATACGCGGTCGCTTCTGTCCGCGATCCCGCTGCCCGACCCGCATGCGGAAAAAAACCGCACGAGGATAATCTACAACTCCATCGCCGAGCATGATTACAGCGTAAATAAACCGACAATGCGCGAGATACTGCCCGGTCACTTCGTCTACTGCAACGACGAGGAGGAGCAGCGATATAAGCGCGAGCTCGGTCTGTGATAGAGCATATGAAAAAGAATTTTACAGGGTATGCGGTGACGGTTTTATGCGGAGCGGCTTTGTTTGCCGTGATACTCGTTCTGCACGGTTTCTTTACCGCCGAGACTGTCCTTGACAGATACCGCATTTTGTGCGACGCGTTCACGATTCCGGGAGTCATCATTATTATGTTCGGGCTGCTGTTTCTTATTGCGAACACCGGCGCGCTGGACGGTATATCATATGCCGTGCGCGGACTGGGTAGGCAGCTTATCCCGTTTTTGCGCATTCAAAACGAGAAGTTTTACGATTATGTGCAGAGAAAAAGCGCAAAGCGGAAGAAACGGAGCTGCGCGTTTCTGTTCATAACGGGAGCGGCGTTTTTGGCTGCCGCAGTCGTTTTCTTAATTTTGTTCGAGATAAAT
>CALWWO010000111.1 GCA_944385265.1 uncultured Oscillospiraceae bacterium | reverse complement strand
GTGTCCTTTACGTTGTTTCCGACGGGCGTCACGGCGCCAAGCCCGGTTACAACCACTCTTCTGTTTTCACCCATATACGATTCTCCTTATATGGCGATGCCCCCGTCGACGCGGAGCACCTCGCCCGTTATATATTTCGCAGTCGCAAGAAAGGCGACCGCCTCAGCCACGTCCTCGGGCTTTCCCATCGTCCCAAGCGGGATCATTTTAAGCAGCGGATTTTCCGACTGCCCGCCCGTCATATCGGTTTCGATAAATCCAGGAGCGACGGCGTTACAGCGTATGCCCTTCGGCGCGAGCTCTTTTGCGATGGATTTTGTAAGACCGACAAGCCCCGCCTTTGAGGCGGAATAGTTGCTCTGTCCCGCGTTGCCGGTGAGCCCGGCGACAGAGGTGATATTGATTATGCACCCCTCGCGGTTTCTTATAAAAATGCCGGAGCAGTGGCGGATCATATTGAAAGCGCCCTTTAGATTTACGGCGATAACATCGTCAAAATCCGCTTCTTTCATCATAGGCGCAAGTCCGTCTCTTGTAATACCGGCGTTGTTGACTAAAATATGCGCCGTGCCGAAATCGGACTTTATCTTCGCAACGGTCTCCTTCGTAAGCGCAAAGGAGGATACGTCGCACTTATATGCTCTCGCGCGTACAGAGTATTTTTCGGCGCATTCGCCGCACACCTTTTCGGCGGCTTCGCCGCTACCTGCGTAAATAACGGCGATATCTGCGCCAAGGGAGGCGAGTTTATATGCGATAGCTTCGCCTATCCCGCGCGAGCCGCCCGTAACGATCGCGACCTTTCCTTTCAGCATGCTTCCACCTCCGCCAAATACTCAGCTGCGTTTTCAGCCTTCACGCTGCCGTCGATCTTCCTTATCATATTTGTAAGCGTCTTGCCGGGACCGATCTCGATAAACGTATCGACGCCGGCGGCTATCATGTTTCTGATTATTTTTTCCCACTGCACGGGCGAGCATATCTGCTTTGAGAGCAGCTCCGCCGCATCATCCGTATAGAGCTCCGCCGTCATGTTTGAATAGAGCGGGATACTAACTGCTTTAAAGCTGACCTTGCCCAGCTCCTCTGCAAACGCCGCTGCAGCGCCGTTCATAAACGGGGAGTGGAAAGCGCCGCGTACCTTGAGAGGGAGCGCTCTTCCGCCGGCTGCTTTTACGTCAGCCGAGAAATCCGGCATCTGAGACGAAAGACCGGAGACGGTTATCTGCCCGGGGCAGTTGAAATTTACAGGGTATATCCCGTCGTATTTGTCACATATCCGCTGCACCTCGTCGGGCGGCAGTTTTACGACGGCAGCCATCGAGGTGTCAAATTTTTCAGATTCATTTTGCATAAGCTCGCCGCGCTTGCACACGAGGCGAAAGCCTGTTTCGTTGTCGAACATGCCGCATACGGTTGCCGCTGCGACTTCTCCGAGCGAGAAACCGGAAGCAGCATCCGGTTTTACGCCTTTTTCCATCAGCACGGAGGCTGCAGCCAGCTCTGTCGCAAAAAGACAGGGCTGAGTATTGCGCGTCTCTTTCAGCTCCTCATCTGTTCCCTCAAAGCACTGACGCGACGTACCGGGACGCAGCCTGTCGCACATCTCATAAACCGCCCTCGCGGCGGGATATTTGTCGTAAAGTTCCTTTCCCATTCCGGGATACTGGTCACCCTGACCTGAAAAAACAAATGCTATTTTACCCATTGCGACGCTTTCAGGAGAATAGGCTCAGCCTCCTCCATGACCTCCTTGATGATTTCTGCAGCAGGCTGCTCTTTTTTCACTATTGAGGCGATCTGCCCTGAAAGGAAACAGCCCCTTTCGTTGTCGCCCTCCTGTACGGCAAGTCTCAAAGCGCCGGTGGCGAGTCCCTCAAGCTCATCATCCGGCATACCGCCGTATTCCGCCTTCGCGTAATTGCGCGAAAACTGCGTGCGGAGGCTGCGGACCGGGTGACCGAGGCGCTTGCCTGTCACCATCGTGCAAAGGTCGGTCGCTTTCAATATCTTTTCCTTATATGCGGGGTGGATAGAGCATTCATATGCGCTCAAAAAGCGCGTGCCCATCTGAACGCCCTGAGCGCCCAGCACAAAGGCTGCGGCGACGCCTCTGCCGTCTGCGATTCCGCCGGCGGCGATGACGGGGAGAGTGGTCGCGTCGCATATCTGCGGGACGAGTACGATAGTCGTAAGCTCTCCCACATGACCGCCGCTCTCTCCTCCCTCTGCGATCAGAGCGGAGGCGCCGAGTCTCGTCATAAGCTTTGCCATAGCGACGGAGGCGACGACAGGGATGACCTTGATACCTGCTGAAAGCCATTCCTTGATATATTTTGAGGGATTGCCGGCGCCCGTTGTCACTACCTCGATCTTTTCGTCAATAACGGTTTTCGCTACTTCGTCCGCAAAGGGACTGAGCAGCATGATATTTACTCCGATAGGCTTATCGGTAATAGATCTCGCAATCTTTATCTGATCCTTAACGTAGTCGGCAGGGGCGTTCCCCGCTGCAATAATACCCAGACCGCCGCCGTTTGATACGGCGGCGGCGAGCTTACCGTCAGCTATCCACGCCATGCCGCCCTGAAATACAGGGTATTCGATGCCGAGCATCTCGCAAATTGCCGATCTGATCATAGTTAGCCCTGCTTACTCTGAATAAATTTATCCAGATCGTCGATCGTTTCAACTTTCTGATCAAGTTCGATTTCAATACCGATCTCATCCTCAAGGCTCATCAAGAGCTCCACTGTGTCGAGAGAATCGATGCCGAGTTCTGAAAATTTGCTCTCGGGCTTTATATCGGAGATGTCGCAGCCTGTGCGCTCCGAAACGATTTTGGCGATAGAGTTAAAGTACATGATAATATCCCTCCATTAAATTTCCGGCAAGCAATTTAAAAACTTGCCGAAATTAATTATACAAATTGAAAGTTCCGCGAAAATTCCTGCAGGGTTCCTTCTGCGTTCCAAAATTTTGAAATTTTCCATATAAAATAAGCAGCGGCGGAGATCTGCCGTACTCCGCCGCCGCTTTCTATGATATACAATTTGCCGCTGCCTGAATTATCAGTCAAGCGTGATCCAGTATCGCTGCTCTATCATATCATCGACAATGATTTCGTTTTTTAACTGTTTCAGGGCGCTTAACCAAATACTTCAGCCGCCGCAACGATTTTGAGTATTGCCCCGTCTGCCTTATCCCTTCCATATGCGTCAAGAAAACGCTCGCGATACTTATTCGTTTTCAAATTAAACCAAAGCGTCCAAACTCCCCAAAAGATATCTATATGTCTGTCGCCAATGCCGCCGCAGCCAACGTCAACGAATCCGGACAGCTTCCAGTCGTCAAGAATAATATTAGGCAGACAATAGTCGCCATGAAGCAGGACCTTGCTTTTCAGGGCTCCTTTCCCTGCAATCAGGACGTCATGGGCTTCCTTTGCCGTGCGGTAGCCAAAACTGTCGGGGAAACGGGATTTATCATAATTGCCCATATGATAGTTCTTCTCAGCCCCGGCAAGGTATTCTGCCGTCCTGTCCTGCACCGGGCAGCCGGTGTAATCTGTTTCGTGCAGTTTTCTTAATTCGTACGCAATGGTGTCACATAAGCGCTCGGGATACATGAGGTACTCCTCGTGTATGCAATCATTCCCTATAACGGCGGTTGTTAAAAGCCAATCGCAGTCATGCGAGACATAGTTCAACACCTTTGCGCCAAGCCCCTTAAAGTAAAAATATTCTGTCATTTTGAATTCTTTTTCTAGCATTCCTTTGCCCGCGCGCTTCAAATAGTACCCATTATCCCTGTCAACGAAATATACTTTTGCTTCAGATGAGCAGGAACTATCATAAATATTTGCCGTAGATATGAAGTTACGAATATCCTTCGGCATTTCATCTGGGGCTTTATTCAACAATGTTTTATTCATCGAGATTCTCCTCTTTGCAGGAAAGTGAGATAACCGCATCGCCCGTTGTCTCGTTTGGCAGGAAGCTTTCCTCACCATCGACCTTTTCCCTTTCCAAAAACAGAATTGATTCCACATGTTCCGTCCGCGGGAACATATCGACGGCGAGGGCGCGCGCGGTGCGGTAGCCCAGACTCGCAAATATCTTGACGTCGCGCGCAGCCGTCGCCGGGTCGCACGAGACATAGACGACGCGGTCCGGCGCCATCGCGGCGATAGTTTCGATAACGTCCGGCGCAAGACCTTTCCGTGGAGGGTCGACGACTATAACATCGGGAGAAAGTCCGCGTGACAGCAGCTCCTTTGCCGCACGAGACGCGTCGGCGCAGATAAATTCGGCGTTTTTTACGCCGTTTCGCCGCGCGTTTTCGCGCGCGTCGTCCACCGCGCTCTCTACGATTTCTGCGCCGACAATTCGCATGGCGTCGCGCGCAAGGCGGAGAGTTATCGTCCCCGTGCCGCAGTACAGGTCAAGGACAGTCTCACGCCCCGTAAGCGCCGCAAATTCGGCGGCGGCGTTGTAGAGGCGCTCCGCCTGATCGTGGTTTATCTGATAAAACGACATGGGGGAGAGGGAATATTCTATCCCGCAGAGCGTATCGCTGATATTGTTACTGCCCCAGAGCGTTATAAATTCACCGGCGAGGACCGTATTACCCGCCGTTTTGTTTATGTTTAAAACAATGCTCGAAACCTCCGGACACGCGGCGCGTATTTCTTCGATAAGCTCGCCCGTATGCGGAAGGCTCGGCGCAAAACTCACGATAACGACCTGAAGCTCTCCCGACACCTTACCGCACCTGCAGAAAACGTGGCGGACGACGCCCGTCCTCTCCGTCTCGTCATACGCGGGGATGCGGTATTTATCCATCCACCGCCTTACGGCTTCTGCTGCGCTGTTTGACTGCGCGGATTGGATATGGCAGCTCCCTACAGGGATTATATCATGGCTGCGACGGCGGAAAAATCCCGTTACAGCATTGCCCCTGCAGTCTTTCCCGACTGCGAAGATCGCCTTGTTGCGGTAGTTTAAAATGCCGTCCTCATCAGCGCCGACGATGCCCTCAAGCTCGATATCAACGCCGCCGATACGGCGCAGAGCGTCCTGTACACGGCTTTTTTTGAAGCGCAGCTCCTCTTCATAGTCCATGTGCATAAGACCGCACCCGCCGCATTTGCCGAATACGGGGCAGACAGGGGATACGCGGTGCGGCGACGGGGAGATGATATGTTCTATCTTTGCATAGGTGGCGCTTTTCGCCGATTTGAGTATTTTAACGGAACACACCTCGCCGTCGAGTGCGTTTTTTACGAACACGACCTTGCCGTTTACCCGAGCGATACCCGCCCCGTCGTGCGAGTAGCCCGCAATGGTCACGGTGTGTATACTGTTTTTCACTAAATCTTCCATTTATATCCCCTCAAACGGTAAAACCGCCGCTTAACTATTATTTAAAAGATACCATATATCAGCGCAAAACGCAAAGAGATTACGGAGCATTCT
>CALWWO010000110.1 GCA_944385265.1 uncultured Oscillospiraceae bacterium | reverse complement strand
CTATTTTTACGGCGTCAGGATAAATATCGGTAAAAATACAATCAAGCTGACTTGCCACAAACTCCGGCGGCACTTCCATCACTCCATAAACGCCGGTAGTGTTCTGGGCAGTCAGCGCAGTGACGGCAGTCATAGCATAAACGCCGTTTGCCGTCATCGTCTTAATATCTGCCTGGATACCGGCGCCTCCGCTGGGATCGCTCCCGGCGATTGATAATGCTGTTTTCATAGTCTTATCTCCATTTCGCATTATTTTTATATAGCGGCAAAAAGTGGTGCCCCCAGTCTGCCGCTTGCAAAGCCGTGTGATTAGTCTAACGTAGGTCTAAAAGCTGCCCTGACTTGCGGGCAGCTAAGCAACCGCCTTAAGACTAAACCTGCACGGCGTATGCCCAAAATTTTTCTTGATCGGAAAATCCGTCCATATACAGGTCGGCTATCTTCATTATCTCGTCTTTATATATCGTACTATCCGAGTCCGACACGGCGACAACGTTAAAGCCGCCCTCTTTTGCTGATTTAACGGCGTGCAGCGCGTCCTCGAAAACAACGGTGCTCTTCACCGGCGTTTTCATATATTCTGCCGCAGTCTCGTATATATACGGGCTTTTTTTTGTGGTTTCAAGCTCTGAGCAGGTGAATATCTTTTTAAAATACTGCGTCATCCCAAGTCTTTTGAGCGCCGCCTCGAGAAGCTCCCTGTCGCCCGTCGTCGCTATCGTCATTGCGACGCCTTTTTCGGACAGCGCAGCCAAAAATTCCTTTACGCCGGGCTTTTCCATAACCTCGTATACATAAAAATCCGATACCACGCGGATTATACCGGCGCGTATCTCCTGCTCCGTCTGTAAAAGTACGTACTTATCTCTCAAATACCTGCTGCTCTCCTCCAGCGTCATCGTACAAAGCGTATCTGAAAGACCGTCCTCTGCCGTGACGCCGAGCGTTTTCAAATATCTCATGGCAGCGTCGCGCCATATGATCATCGAATCGAGAAGCGTCCCGTCCGCGTCAAAAATTGCTCCGTTTATCATAAAATCTATCCTCAAGCGCCCTCACATTTTACACTATCCGTTTTTCCGGAAGCAAACGGCAAAATTTTCAGCGACCGGCTTTTTAAGCGAAGCCGTGCAAATCCGGTACCTTTAATATTATATCACTCTCCTGAAAAAAACAATTACTTTTAAGACAAACCCCGCAATGATGAGGATACGACCGTTTTCAAAGTATAAAGCGTTTCATCGCCCTGTTTGCCTCTTCATATATGTTTTCGGCGTCTGTGCCTATATAAAACTGCCCGTTTTCATACAGTATCCTGCCGGCTACCATTGTAAGCCGCACATTTTCCTTTGAGCCGCTCAGCACTATATTCGCGCCGAGATTATTTACCGGCTGCATATTCGGGCGCGACATATTTATTATTATAAGGTCCGCCTGCTTGCCCTCGGCTATCACATCGCTGTCGTTAAGCCCCATGGCAAGCGCGCCGCCTGTCGTCGCCATTCTCAGCACCTCGCCGGCGTCGCACGCGGCGGCGTCGTTTTCGGCGAGCTTTTGCAGTACCGTAACAAGATACATCTCACGGAACATATCGAGCGCATTGTTGCTGCCCGCTCCGTCAGTCCCTATTGCGAGCTTTACCCCCGCCTTCTGCATACGCGTTATCGGCGCGATACCGCTGGCAAGCTTCAGATTCGAGCACGGATTTGTAACTGCCCACAGCCCCTTCTTTGCAAATATCTCGATATCCCTGTCGGACATATGCGTGCAGTGGAAGCCTCCGCCGCCGTATTCAAACATCCCCAAGCTGTTAAACAACTCCGTCGGCGTCATATTATACCGCGCTATACATTCTTCTACCTCGCCTTTAGTTTCTGAATTGTGTGAAAACACCGGCGCATTATATTTCCGGCTCAGCTCAGCCATATATTTGAGATCATCGATATCGTTCGTGTACTCAGCGTGGAAGCCGAGTACATATTTTACAAGCGGGTCGGATGCGTTGTTGTATCTTATAAAATTGTCCTCGATATCCTCACGCTGTGCATCAGAGTGCGTAAGCGAGCCGCACATCACCGTTCTAAAACCGCACTCTCTGTTCGCGGCGGCGTATGCGTCAAGATGAAAATACATATCAAAGCTCGCCGTTATGCCGCTGGACACGTATTCCAGTATGGCAAGCTTTGTGAATAAATACACGTCTTCAGGCGTGAGCTTTGCCTCCATCGGAAATACTTTTTCGTTGAGCCAGCGCCAAAGCGGCAAATCCTCGGCATATGATCTCAAAAATGTCATTGCCGAATGCGTATGCGCGTTTTTAAAGCCCGGCATAATCACGTCTCCGTGCAGATCTATCTCCCGTTTGAAATGCGGCATTTTTTCTGTTTTCGGTCCAACGTAGCATATCTTTGGTCCGTCTGTCCAGACCTCGTTATCTACCGCCTCTATTTTGCCATTCATTGTTATTACTTTTCCGTTATAAAACCTCACCATTTGCCTATTCGCCCTCGCTTTCCGTTTACTTTACATGGCTGCGTTTTACTATAAACATAATAGCCGCTCGATTTGCCATTGTCAACGCGTTTTACTTTTGCCGGCGCTCATTCCGCTCTCTTTTGCCGGAGCTGTATCGTCGCATATATTAGAAAACTGATAACGCTTATGCGTTATCAGTTTTCTAGTACCGTTTCAAAATTTATTTCGTGCCGAATATCCTGTCGCCCGCGTCGCCAAGTCCCGGTACGATATACCCGTGATCATTGAGATGATCGTCAACCGCCGCAACATAGAGATCTACATCGGGATGCTCTTCCCTGACTTTTGTAACGCCCTCAGGAGCTGCGAGGATGCACATAAGCTTTATATTCCTGCACCCGTATTCTTTCATAAAGCCGATAGCCGCCGTCGCGCTGCCGCCTGTCGCAAGCATGGGGTCGACGATGATTATATCCCTCTCCGCTATGTCCTTCGGCATCTTGCAGTAATACTTCACCGGCTCGAGCGTTTCGGGATCCCTGTACAATCCGGTATGACCGACTTTTACAGACGGGACAAGCGTCATTATACCGTCTACCATGCCAAGTCCCGCTCTCAGTATTGGGACGACTGCGAGCTTTTTGCCAGCGATACGCTTTACCTTCGCCATTGCGACCGGAGTCTCAACCTCGACCTCCTCGACCGGAAGATCTCTCGTCGCCTCATAGCACATAAGCGTCGCGATCTCCGACACGATCTCGCGGAACTCCTTAACGCTCGTATCCTTATCTCTGATGATAGACAGCTTGTGCTGTAAAAGCGGGTGATCCATCACATGTAACTGACCCATTCAAACGCCCTCCGTTTCTTTTTCTTTAAGTTTTTCTCTTTCAATGCGCTCACGCTCCGCCTGCGACAATCTGATATAATTTGGCTCTACATCGTCGCATGGCACAGGCGTGGTCTCCAACGCCGCCGCGGCGACGCCCCACGCGCTTTGCAGCCGCAATATTTCCGGAGCGAGCAGGCACTCTGTCTCTGATTCTAAAAATATATTATAACACATTTCCGCTCCGTCGCCAACAAGTAAATACTTTTTTTCGTCCTTTTTCGCTTCCTCTATAAGCTCCGAAACAGAAATTGCCCTGTCCTCACAAAGGCGCTCAAGTTTACCGTCCTTCGCCTTGAATTTTGCGTTATACACCTGTGATCTTCTCGCGTCCATCACAGGGCAGATTATCACGTCATCTCTGTCCGCGAAGTGGTGCGCCATCGCGCACAGCGTTGAGACGGGATATACAGGCTTGTCCGCGGCCCACGCTATTCCTTTTGCAGCCGCCGTCCCTATTCGTATTCCCGTAAACGAGCCGGGACCGCAGGCGACAGCCACTGCGTCTATATCACTAACCGTCATTTCAAGATTTTTCAGCATATCCTCAGCCATCGCAAGCAGAGTTCTGCTATGCGTAAGCCCGCTGCGCTGCCAATACTGCGCGACTGTTTTTCCATCCTTGCATATTGCTACGGACGCGGCTTTTGCCGAAGATTCTAAAGCCAATATTTTCATTTTTCCCTCATTCTGCCGCCGACAGTCTGCGCGGCGCTTTCTTTATAATATAAAAATATCTAGTTGCTATACGTCGTCTCGTCCGGCAGGCATATCTATCGTTATGACTCTTTCAGTTTCGCCGGTCTTTGCAATATCCACATATATCGTACCCGGCAAAAATGCATCTCTTACATTCTCGCTCCACTCGACGGCACAGACGCCGCCTCTTTCAAGATAATCCTCCCAGCCTATTTCAAACAACTCGTCTGAATCTTTTAGCCTGTACATATCGAAATGAAACAGCGGCACTTCTCCCATATATTCGTTTACGATCGTGAACGTTGGGCTCGAAACACGCGCATCCAGCCCAAGCCCTTTCGCCATCCCTCTTATAAACGCCGTTTTTCCGGCGCCGAGATCGCCTGTAAACGCGACAACGTCTCCCGCCCTCAGCAGTTTTGCAAAACGCTCCCCTGCCGACGCCGTCCCCGCTTCGCAATATGTTTTTATAGTCATTTTCTCACCTCTCAGCCGGACAGAATCATATCACGTTGGCTGCGCCGGTGTGATATAATGCGCCATCTTTTCCGGTTGCCGCTGTAAGCGGTGTGGAAAAGGGCTTAAATCTCAAGTATAATATCCGCACAGCGGATATTATATCATTTTACCGCCTGTATTTAAAGATATATTTAAATTCCCGCTCAAAAAAGCGGCTTATTTATGTTTACGAAGCGGCTAAACAATGTTAAAATATACTATATATGTAAATTTTTCAGTTTGGAGTACGCTGTGAAAAAATTTTATTCTCTGTTGAAGGATTATTTAAAAAAGTCCGACACTTTTTTGCTTGTCATATGCGTTATTTCGACGCTTTACGGTATCGTGCTTATAACGAGCGCCACCGCTTATACCGGCTCTATGCGCGCAACATATGTCCAGATAGCGGCGCTTTTATGCGGAATATTTCTGTATTTCATCTTTTCTGTTTTAGATATCGATATCCTTGCCGACCGCTGGAAGCTGCTTTTCCTTTTCAGCGTGTTGTTTATCCTATCGCTCATCCCGTTCGGCGTTGAGGGAAATTCCGGTAATAAGGCGTGGATTCGTTTCGCCGGAATCGGCATACAGCCGGCGGAGGTAGTTAAAATAACATTTATAATACTTCTTGCAAAGCTTATCACTCATTTGCAGGAGAGGCACGGTCTGTCCCATATCTGGTCGATGGCGCAGCTTGTCGCTTTCTGCGGCTTTATGTTCGTGCTTATCATCGCTGTCTCTTCAGACCTTGGCTCCGCTCTTGTTTACGCGTTCATATTCGCCGTCATGCTGTATATTGCCGGTCTTAAATTCTATTGGTTTCTTATCGGCGGCGGTCTTCTTGCCGCAGTAACGCCCCTCGCATGGAGATACTTCCTCACTGACAGGCAGAAGGAGCGTATACTCGCCCCGTTTGACCCCACTATCGACCCGACGGGGCTTGGGATCAAATGGCAGCCGAATCAGAGCAAAGCAGCCATATCATCAGGCGGGTTGTTTGGCAAAGGGCTTTTCAACGGCTCTTACACGCAATCCGGCTCGGTCCCGCATCAGGAAACGGACTTTGTATTCTCCGCCGCCGGAGAGGAGCTTGGTCTTATCGGATGCGCTCTTATAATCCTTCTGCTGACTATTATTATCGTCCGATGCGTTTATATCGGCATAAAATCGAATCACTCGCTCGGCTCGCTCGTATGTATCGGTATTGCCGCTATGCTCGCCTTCCAAACATGCGAAAATATCGGCATGTGCCTCGGTCTTACGCCGGTCATCGGGCTTACTCTCCCGTTTTTCAGCTACGGCGGGTCTTCTATAATAACGATGTTTGCCGCGATGGGGATAGTTTCAGGTATAAAGATGAAACCGCGACCAAGCAGGTTTACGCGTATCAAATAGCTTGCCCGCGCAGACTTTTTCACTTCACAATACAAAATCATCTCTCTGCGTGAAATCACTTTTAGGGCAAAACCTCATTTTGAAGTACAATCCCCCCGCCATTCGCAGCGCTGAAAATTTGCGTTTTAGAGGTCATCGTACCGCAAAATCACTGTAATATAAAAGATGCGCCTCGTCTGCCGTTCCGTACGATATATGGAAAATGGCAGGCAAGGCGTTTTTATCTATTTACTTTTAAGCTGTGCTATAAGCTCCTTTAATACCTCCACGCAGTCGCCCACGACGGCGTAATCTGCCCTTGCGAAGATCGGAGCATCCTTATCAGTATTTATCGCAACGACCGTTTCGGCTCCTGCCATTCCGGACAAATGCTGTATAGCACCCGATATCCCGCAGGCTATCAGCAGCCGCGGTGCGACGGACACGCCCGTCTGTCCTATCTGATGCATATACTCGCTCCAGCCTAAATCCACAAGCGGTCTTGTTACTCCGTATTCGCCGCCGAGAAGCTCCGCAAGCTCCCGCACAAGTGCGAGATTCTTTTTTGATCCTATCCCGCGGCCTGCCGATACGATTATTTCCGCATCCGATATCGATTTTACCTCAGCCTCCGCTTTTATGACGGAGATCACTTCTTTGAGAGACTCGGATACGTCCGGCTGATACTGTTCTATAGCAGTTTTACGGCTTTTATCCTCCTGAGGCATGGGAAAGACTCCTTGCCTTACCGTTGCCATTTGCGGGCGGTGATTTGGGCACACTATCGTCGCCATCAGGTTTCCGCCGAAAGCCGGTCGCGTCTGCCGCAAAAGCCGCGTTTCCCGATCTATCTCAAGTATCGTGCAATCTGCCGTCAACCCGGTCCCTACCCTTGCAGCGACGCGCGGCGCAAGCGAACGCCCAAACTCAGTTGCGCCAAGCATCAGGATCTCAGGCTTTTTATCTTCAATGAGCTTCGCCAATATCTCCGCATATTCCTCTTCGAATATGTTTTCATATTTATCACCCGTTACCGCTATCACGATATCCGCTCCATAATGACACAGCTCCGCAGAAAGCGGCAATACGTCCGCTCCGCCTATAAGCACGGCGGATGCATCTGCGTCAAGGTCGTCTGCCAGCTCACGGGCTTTTCCAATAAGCTCTTTCGCGCAATCGTGTATCTTTCCATCCGAAATTTCGGCGAACACCCACACGTCGCCTTTTGCGGCGGGCGTGATATTTTTGTCCTTTTGTATGCTCATCGCTCCCACAGGACATGAATCTACGCACATCCCGCACATCACGCAAAGCTCATCGTTTACCACAGCTTTTCCATTCTCTATGAACAGCGCGCTTTGCGGACAGCCTGACACACAGTTTCCGCAGCCGACGCAGAGGCTTTTATCTATATTCAGTCCGTTCATCAAAGCACCTCCGCAATTATCTCCGCTATACCGGCCGCCTGCTGCGCCGCGTCCCCCTGTATTACTACAGCCTCGGAGCTTCTCTCCGGCGTGTACGTCCTGACGACCTGCGTCGGCGAGCCGGCAAGTCCCGTGCGCGATATATCTGCGCCTATTTCCTTTGCGCCCATGATCTCGATCTCAGCTTCCGTACCGCGTCGCACTCCGGATATTGACGGCATACGGGGCATATTTATATCCTTTAACACTGTAAGCAGTGCGGGAAGCTTTATCTTTATTATCCGGCGCCCTCCGTTAAAGCTTTGCTCTACTGTGACGCTGCCGTCTTCGGCGCTTATTATCCCGGACACGTTGGTCACATGCGGTATACCGAGCTGTTCGGCAAGCTCCGGTCCTATCTGCGCCGTATCGCCGTCTATTGCCATTTTCCCGCATAGGATGAGGTCATAACCTCCCATCTGCTTTACTCCGAGAGAGAGCGCGTACGACGTCGCAAGCGTATCGGCTCCGGCAAACTCGCGCCCCGTAAGCAGTATCCCATTGTCGGCTCCGCGGCTTACTGCGTCGCGTAGAAGCCGTTCTACAGCCGGTATACCCATGCTGAGGACGCTCACTTTGCCGCCGTACCTCTCCTTGAGCTGTACCGCCTGCTCCAGCGCGTATGTATCGAACGGATTTGTGACCGACTGTTTCCCGTCTCTTATTATCGTCTTTGTAACGGGGTCGAGATTTACCTCATTCGTCGACGGGACCTGTTTGATACAAACTATTATATTCATATGCTCACCCCTCCGTCCTCCTCGGAAAATAAATTGCCGACGCTGAGAAGATATTTACCGTCAAAGGCTCTCTTTACCGCAGCCATCTCTTTCACATGCTCTTCACCGTACATTATCTTTAAAAACGGCGCTTTCAGCTTGCCTACTCCGTGCTCTGCAGAGACGGCTCCGCCCATTTTTGTCACTTCTTCCGCCCATTTGATAAACAGTTTTTTGCCCTTATCGTATTCCTCTTCGTTTTTGGGCAGTATGTTTACATGGATATGATTTTCTCCTATATGTCCCCATGCCGCCGCTTCAAGCCCCGCTTCCGCCAGCGTTTTTCTGTAAAGCGCCACGACATCGAATAAGCGCTCATCAGGCACGGACATATCGGAGCCGAGCTTTGTTATGCCGGGATATTCCTTTTTCCTCTCGTCGATCAGCATATTAACGCTCTCCGGTACGGCATGCCTGAAAAACATGAGTCTGTCGCGGTCCGTCTCCGTCCTCGCTACCCATGCGTCGTTTTCATCTCCGCCTGACTCGGCTATCACCGAGCCTATAGTGAAAAGCGCACTCGCCACCGTGTTTTCATCATCGCCGTGTAACTCTACGTACACGGCGGTCCCCGCCTTTTCCGGTATTGCGGGCAGCGCGGCAAACGCCGTCTTTTCCGCTTTCTGCGTCCTTAGTATCTCAAGCGCGCGCATGTCAAAATACTCGATCGAGACCGTCTTTATATCCGTTTTTCTTATTTTATCCGTAAACGTAAGCGCCTGAGCTTCAGTTTCAAAAAAGCAGGTCGTTCCCCATACCTCCGCCGGATGCGGCAGCATCTCTATTTTTATCTCTGAAATTATCCCCAATGTTCCGTCAGAGCCGATAAAAAGGTCTATCGCGTCCATATCGTCGGCGGCAAAATATCCCGACGCATTTTTTGTTTTCGGCATTTTATACGACGGGAGCTGCACATCTATTATTTTGCCGCCGTTCGTTTTTATATTTAGCCGTCTTCCATCCGCAAAGACTTTGCCCCTCTTTATCGTCACTGTATCTCCGTCCGCAAGCACTATCCTCAGTCCCGCGATATATCGGCGCGTCGCACCGTATCCGTGCGTCCGCGCCCCAGATGCGTTGCACGATACCATCCCGCCAAGCGTCGCCGACGTTTCAGTCGGATCGGGCGGAAAAAACTGTTCGCCCGCTTTTATAAATTCACCGTATGCCTCGATCGATCTTTGAGACCAGCCGCCTATGTCAAATTTTTTTGAGCTTATTGCTTTTCGGAGCTCCGACAGCGCAAGCCCCGGCTGCACATAGAGGTAAAATTTGCCGTTTTCCATGCTCATACCGGTCACCTTGTTCATCTTTGACATATTTATCACATGCCCGCCAAATGGTACAGCGGCAGCCGCAAGTCCTGTGCGTCCCCCCTGTACAGTGATCCTTGTCCCGTTTTTATAGCAATAGGCTGCGATATCTTTTATATCCTTTTCCGTTTTCGGAAACGATATCGAATCGGCATATCCTACAGTTCTTGATTCGTCTTTCAGATATTCCGCAAACTCGCCGCTCATCTTTTTTATCACGTTTTCCCGCATTGCACACACCTCGACATTCAATAGTATTATCATACACCATGCTTTTGGAATTTTCTACATGAAAAAAACGGCGCCGTCATCTCCGGCGCCGTAATTTTTTATTTCACGCAGCTCTTCTTTTTTCAAATCGATTCAGCAGCATATACAGCGGGATGCCCATAATTACGACAGCCGCAAAAATCAGATACATCGTCCTATAATCCGTTACCGTTACGATAGAGCCTGCAATCGCAGGCGCTATCAGATTGAGCATATCCTGCCCCATGTGTATCGTCGCCGAGGCGACGCCCGCCTTTTCCTTGCCCAGCCGCTTTACCGCCGCCCCCTGGATACTTGGCATGGCGACTCCCTGACTTAACGCTTTACACGCAGCTGCGAAAAGAATGAGGGTGAGGCTTTGTGCAATTCCTAAAAAAACCATCGTAAGCGAGGCGAACACATAAGCCGGAAATATTATTACCGACAAGCCGTATCTGTCGAGGATTTTTCCCGATATTGGTCTCAGCACAAGCGCCACGATCGAATAAACCGTAAAAAACAAGCCGACATTCGCAATCCCTCTCTCCTCTCCAAGCAGAGCTATAAATGAATTTGCAAGCTGTGTTGTCATGGAGAAAAGCCCTGATAAAAGCGCATAAGGTATAATAGAAAAAGCAATCAGGTTACTGAGTTTAATTTTCTCCCTTTTTTGCTCGTTCTTTTTATGCTTATATGGAACTTGAGATAAAAGCGCTATACCCAGCAGCGATAGAACGAGTGCCGTAGCAAAACAATATTGATACCCGAAATTTTCCGAGACCCACAGCCCAATATTAGGTCCAAGCATCTGCGAAAGTACGATCCCAAACGAGGTATAGGCTATACCCTCTCCCATTCTATCTTTCGGCATATACTCAGTCGCAAAAGCCGTCCTTGCAACACTCATAAAAGCAAAAGCAAGCCCCTGCAGCAAACGGCACACGATCACCGCCGCTATGCTTTTAAAAAGAAGATATCCCGAGAAAGCGAGCGACGATATGATTATGCTGCCTATCATGACATATTTTCTGTTCAGCATATCGGAAGCCGCACCGGACAGCGGTCGGAAACACATAGCCATACCGGCTTGAAGCCCCACGATCGTCCCGGCAAGGGAGAGATTTGCTCCTAGTTCTACCGCGTATTTTGATATCAGCGGATTTACCATCTGATTAGCTGATCCCGATATAAATCCAAAAACAAGTACAACGATAAACGGAATGTTCCACAATGTTTTGGGTTCTTCCTCAATGTTCGCGTTCTTTATTTTCTTAATAAGCCCCAATATCTCAAATCCTTTACAAATTATTAATATAATTATATGTTGTATTTTACAATAAGTCAACAGTAAAAGAATAATTATTAGTTTAAGCAGAATTAAGGAAATAAGTCATACGTAAGGGGAAAGGAAGAATAAAAAAAAGAAGGCGGTGCTGAAAGCACCGCCTTCTTCGTAAGAGTGTGTTGGCATATACCTATATTCCCGGGTCGTCTCTAACCAAGTATTGTCGGCACAAGTGAGCTTAACTTCTGTGTTCGGAATGGGTACAGGTGGACCCTCACCGTCATCGACACCAACTTTCCAGAGTTTGCACTCTGAAAACCGAACAATGGATTACGAAGCAGGAACCTGC